>PLMS01000114.1 GCA_003142575.1 Ignavibacteriota bacterium | reverse complement strand
TACGAAAGAAAGACGCTTCCCGCGCAAGGAAACGCTTTACGACCTTTACAGCCGCTCTTTGAACACGATGACATCAGTGAAAGAATTACTGGCTATGGATTATCCACAATACCTTGAAATCGAAATCGATATTGTGGCACTCCATACTGCTTATGTGAAATATAAGCATGAACATAATCTGATGGATTACGACGATCTGCTGCTTAATCTTGCAGTGCTTCTCCGTAAGAACGAAGCCGTGCGCGCAACGCTCTCCGATCGCTACAAATATATTATGGTGGATGAATATCAGGATACAAATAGACTGCAAGCAGAGATTGTGAAACTGCTGGCATTTAAGCATCGAAACCTGATGGTTGTTGGTGATGATGCGCAGTGTATTTACTCCTTTCGCGGCTCTACGATTCAGAATATCCTTTCGTTCGGAGAAGAATTTAAGGATTGTAAAATTATTAAATTGGAAGAAAATTTCCGAAGCACACAGCCGATTCTGAATTTGGCAAATGAAATCTTATTGAAGGGCGGAGGAAAATTGGACGAGACTAAGAAACGGTAGTGGAATGTCCAATTTCCGAGAGAATGATAAACCAACAATAAACATTGATCAGTAACTAATAACAAATTACTTTTTCATTCTGATTTTGCACTTTTAACTTGAACTAATGTACACAAAAGATCTTTTCACAAAAAAAACTGGCGGAAACCTACCGCAGCTTGTTTCAGCACAAACGGAAAACCAACAATCACGCTATGTCGTGCAGAAGATTCTTGAATACCGCGAGATGGGCATGGCGCTGGAAGAGATGGCGGTATTATTTCGATCCTCATTCCATTCGTTTGATCTCGAAATCGAATTAGCAAAGGCGAATATTCCATTCCTCAAGTTTGGCGGATTTAAATTTATCGAAACAGCGCATGTAAAAGATGTTGTGGCATATCTGCGTGTGCTCGAAAATCCACGGGATGTTGTCTCGTGGAATCGTATTCTCCTGCTCATCGATGGTGTAGGCCCGCGCACTGCAGAAAAAGTTGTGGACGATATTTTGAAGCGACGTGTTGGTTTGGCGAAGGAATTTAAAGAAGCTGTGACAGCAACAACAAAATTCTGGATGGAATACGGCAACTATCCCGATAATGTCCGCAAATTATTTGATATGCTGAAAGAAGTTGCTGCGCCTAATATTCCTCCGGCAGAAAAGACATCTCACATCCTTCAATACTATGAACCCATTCTCCGTGCGCGTTATGAAGATCACCTCAAGCGAAAGAAAGATCTTGAAACATTCCAAAATATCACTGAACGCTATAAGTCTGTTGGTGAATTATTGACAGATTTAGCGCTTGAACCTCCAAACGAAAGTATCGCTGATATTGAATCGCCGGGTCCGGAAACAGAATACCTGACACTCTCGACTATTCACAGTGCCAAAGGATTGGAATGGAATGCCGTCTTCATCATTTATGCACTCGAAGGAAGATTTCCGACAATGCGATCCGCAGCGAGCGATGAAGAAATGGAAGAAGAACGCCGACTGATGTACGTCGCTTGTACCCGCGCAAAGGAGCATCTGGTTATCACCTATCCGATGAATATTTACGACCGCGAAAGCGGTATTATTTTGACAAAGCCTTCACGCTTTATCGAAGGAATTGGTGAGAACTTACTGGAACCATGGGTTGTTGATTGAAATGATCAATGATCAATCCCAAAATCATTTAATCACCAAATCGCAGTTCCCTCGCTGTGTCATCCTTGCTGCCGGCGCTTCCACGCGTTTACGCCCATTGACGGATTCAAAGCCGAAGTGTTTGCTGGAAGTCGGAGGAAAGGCACTACTTGAACGAACCATCGAGAATGTTCTTGATGCTGGCGTCAAAGAAATTGCTATCGTCATCGGCTACCGAGGAGAGATGATTCGGGAATTTGTCAAACGGCGTTTTCCGCAAATACATATTCGTTTTATCCTCAATCCGGATTATACTGAAACAAATAATGCTTGCTCGCTTCTCCTTGCAAAGAGATTTCTTGAGAATAAAGAAGGCAATGTGGGTTCTAACTTACTCTTACTTGATAGCGATATTCTTTTTTCGTCAAAATTGCTGCCGATATTTCTGAGCAGCCCTTTGCAAGATTGCATTGCTGTTCGTGTATCCGGTGAACATAATGAAGAAGAAATTCGAGTGAAGGCAGATGGCTATGGGAATATTGTATTTCTTGGAAAAGAAACACAACTCAATGAAACCTATGGAGAGTCGATCGGCATCGAGTTGTTTTCTGTCGAAACAACAGCGCACCTCTTCACGATTCTCGAACAACGCGTGAGGAGCGGTGTGGGGCGAACAGAATTCTATGAGGCATCATTTCAGGAAATGATCAACCATGGAACTCAACTCAAAGCCATTGATGTCAGTGCATTTCCAGCAATTGAAATAGATACAGTAGAGGATCTCCAACTTGCGGAACGAATGAACATCGTTTGATGAAATGTATTCATATCGAAAATCTCTTAAGTCTGACATTTCCGACGAACTTATCAACTCTTACTTGCTTCGTCCCATTGCGGGATTGATCGTTTGGGCACTCTATAATACTCCTGTTACAGCGAATCAAGTAACCATCGCATCAACAATCGCTGGACTTGTTGCCGCATTTTTCTATTTGAAAGGGACTTCAGAAGCATTTATTGTTGCTGGACTGCTTGTTACGCTCAAAGACCTGCTCGACTCTGCTGATGGCCAACTTGCACGAGCGAAACAGCAATACAGCCGTGTCGGAAGATTCTTAGATTCTATCGGTGACTTTGTAGTAGATGCAGCAGTGTTCAGTGCCATCGGTTGGATTCTCTATCAATTAAGCGGTACTTGGTGGATGTTGCTACTCGCATTGCTCGGACTTGTCGGTATTTCGCTTCGAGTATCTTACCACGTATTTTATCAAGTGAACTTTCTCCATTTGCAGAAACGGTCAGCAAACAATCGTATATCTGAAGAAATTCGAGAAGAAGATCTGAAGAAAGGTGGCTTCGAACTTGTTCTTCAGCGGATTTTTCAGTGTATCTATGGTTGGCAAGATCGGCTTATTGAGAGAGTTGATCGATGGAGTTATGGAGGAAACTTCCTAAGGTCGCACAAAAATGAATCAAGAGATCCTTCAGAAGGTTCTTTTCGTGAACCTTGTCAAAGGTGCCAAGAGTGGTATTCTGATATTATTTCTTTGCGCATCTCCGGCCTACTTGGTTTCGGTACGGAGTTCTTTTTGCTGATGTTGTGTTCGGTTTTAAACCGCTTAGAATTGTATCTCTATCTCAACATCTTTCTCATGAACGGAATTCTTATACTGTGCCTTTTTTACAGACGATTTGTTCTGTTGAGAGAACTGCAAGCAGTGAAGTACTAACAAAAATAAATCCCGTGAAGTAGGGGGAGCGATGCTGGAATATACTCGTCAAGATCGTTTGGCGCACAATAATCGCCGCCCATCTATCCTCTGTCTCGTGGCTAGTACTTTCAAAAAACGATGATTGAAAGCGCTCCCTATGCTGCTACCATCGCTGGCATTGGATTTTCCGCTGCCTTTTTTAGTTGCTTGAAGCGTTTTAATTTTCCTCGAAGCGTTGAGACTAATGTCTGTTCAGAAATGGGTTTCATCAAATAATCGTCCACTCCAAGTTCTTTGCCGGTGCGGACGAGAATCTCGTCTGTAAGTCCGGATAAGAAAACGAAGGGAATACTCTGAACATTTTTCAGTTCCTGTACTTTCTCATAGAATGTAAATCCGCCCATTGTAGAGGTTTCTAAGTTGATATCACACAAGATTAAATCGGGGACGAATTTACGGAGAAGTGCGTACGCCTCATCAGACGTAGAAAGTGCGGTAACATCAAATCCGTTNNATAGAATGTAAAACCGCCCATAGTTGAGGTCTCAAGATTAATATCACAGAGAATCAGATCAGGGACAAACTTTCGGAGTAACGCGTATGCCTCGTCGGATGTTGATAACGCTGTGACATCGAACCCATTGTCTTCCAACGATGCTTCAAGTAATTCTAAAAGCCGTGTGTCATCGTCGATGACGAGAATCTTGTTCCTCTGTTTATGTTGAAAAACATTCATCAACTGCGTTTGAATTTGCACATGTTCCTCTTCGGAGATTTGAAATGTACTTCGTAGATCAGAAAGAGATTTCGCATCGGATAAAGAAATTGGATTATTAGATAATTGCCGAATAATGACACTCTTGTAGCATTCTCGCTTCACATTCTTTTCGATTCCCTCATGTTCAGCGTCTGTAATTTCCAGCAATGTCCGTAACTCATTGAGACGATGCTTTTCATCTGGTGTCAATGTCCCGTCATACCACATCTCAGCAAGTGTCTTACGATAAGATTCCAACTCAATACTCCGATCAACAACACGCTCTTGCTGCGGTTCATAGTTTTTTATTGCCCTATTTGTAGGTCCATCGAATGGGAGCGATGGTAAAGTTGCTGTTAATGGAACGAGTGTCTTACTTGTGACAATCGGTGCGGGTCTCGATAAAGGCGGCATCGACAGAGTCTCGGCTACAGGTTGGGGAAGCTCGGAAGTAATGCTTGATTGTATAAATTCATCAAGACGTTTTATATCCTCCGTACATTCGGTCTCTATTTTAGTACATTCGAACTCTGTTTTAAGGGCGGAAATTCGTTCTTCCAATGCAAATGCGTAGGCGTTTCGAGGGTCAAGTTCTTTGGCTTTAATAATTTCTCTCTGTGCACAATCCAGTTCGCCTTTCCGGATCAATTGATCAACGTGTTTCAAGACCTCGCTGACGATTTTCTTATTGTCGTCACGAGGTGTAAGTTCGTGCATCGATTGAAGATTTTGCTGTGGTATATTTTGACTAACCATTTTCATATTCCTTTTTTTGTCACTTAGGACTAATACCTCAATAACTGTTCCGACTTTTTGATGCCATACTAGGTCTATTATGAAGCAATGAGGGTCAAAAAACAAGAAGAATTCGAGGGTTTTTAAAGGATTGCTACCCCCTCATAGGTAATTTGCTTAGAGATTGTAGAAAAGTAATTCCTGCAGAAAGATAGGAACAGGTAAGATCTTCTCGATCTTTTCTAAAAAGACCGTGTGTTGTAGACATTCCTCAGCAAAACGCTGGTGTGGGGGTTGAAGAGAATCCTCTGAGCTGCCTAAAGCGTTTTAATCTGCCGTGAAGTGTAGAAAGCAGTGTATGCCTGGAAATTGGTTTTAATAAGTAGTCATCGGCGCCAAGTTCTTTTCCTGTCCAAGCTAACTTTTCATCCATAAGTCCCGTTAGGAAAACGAAAGGAATGTTTTGAAGTTGTTTATTCGCTTGGACTTTTTCGTAAAGAACGAATCCATTCATTGTTGAGGTCTTAAGATTGATGTCGCACAGAATGAGATCGGGAATGTATTTATGTAAAAGCATATAGGCTTCATCGGATGTCGCCACTGCAATGACATCAAATCCGTCTTCCGTCATTGAGCTGGCGAGCATATTCAAGAATTCATCATCATCGTCAATGACAAGAATTTTATCAGGCTGTTTATGTTGCTTTATTTGTACGGAGGGGCCTAAAATCTGCAATTGCTCTTCCTGTGAGATATGAAATGCTTTTTGAAGATTGGCGAGTGACTTGGCGTCACCTAATTCGACCGCACCGTTGGATACATGCTTGGCGATAGTCTCTTTATAACAAGAATACTTAATTTCCTTCTCAAACACTTTATGTTCAACATCTAAAATCTCCAGTACGGTCCGTAATTCTTGTAAATGCCGTTCTTCATCATCTGTTGGTGCTCCATCGCACCATGCTTTTGCAAGTGCTTCGCGATAACATTTGAATTCAATGCTTCGATCGTTGGTTTGTTCTGGATGCGGAACCTGTGGTTTCTCGGTTAGAGCTTCTGGGGTTTGTGTTGTTGCGCAAGGCAAAACGTTGTCGGTTTGTTTTGAGGATGAAATCACAGCCATCATCGCTTCCATGGGCGCTAATGGCAGAGGTGCAAGTGGTGTTTGAGATGCAACAAATTTATCATTAACCAGTAAAGAAAAAGGGGGTGTTCTATATTGTTCTTTTGCTGTCCGATTAGCAAGCAACAATTCTCCTTGTGCACGATCAAGATCACCTTTTTGAATTAATTGGTTTGTCCGTTTAAGAATTTCGCTTACTAATTTTATTGAGTCGCTCCGAGAAGGGCCTACTTGAGATGTCATTGGTTGTTCTTGTTGAATGTCGGGCTTTGTCATGGCGTTACTCCTTCACATTCACAATGTGATATGGAACAAATATCAACACGTTCGTCTTCAAAAAATGTGTCCTTCGTCACATATGGTTTTTTACAAACGCCGAAATTTAACGTTTTTTAATGAAAACTCAAGAAAAACAACATTATTCACTGGGTAAGCACAGCGCCTGACAAAATAAAGTCGTCATGCCCGAATGCTTCAGTCGGGCATCCATTTTTCTGGATTCTTGCTAAAAACGTGCGGGAATGACAGTTGTTCTTTTCCGCTTTGCGTACCATCAGTTATTTATACATTTCAAGAATAACTTACTCCTACAGGAATTTTTTGAACAATACGGAAACTATTTTGCAAGAGCCGCAGAAGCGGCATTGATAGACTTGGCGCCTGCCGCAAGGATCTCTCTGGCACAGGAATTCGTTGTTGCCCCTGTGGTGATCACATCATCTACCAGAAGACAGGTTTTTCCATAAAGTTTTTTGGAAGCACCCGGTACAGTTTCAAACGCGTCTTTCATATTCTTATAACGCTCTTCGAGAGTCAACGTAGTTTGCGTTTGTGTGTGACGTGTTCGTCGAACCGCATCCACTATAATTGGTTTGCCGATGATCGAAGCAATGCCTTGTGCAATAAATTCAGACTGGTTATAGCCGCGTTCGCGATGTTTGATTCGATGCAGCGGTACTGGAACGATAATGTCGACTTCCACATTCCAATCCCGAACTAATCCACCAATCTGTTTTCCCAATTCTACTCCAAATGATTTGTACTCTTGATACTTCAGTGCATGTGCAATGTGTTGAAACGGTCCTTCTCTTTCGAATACGTAACATGAAATAAGATCGTCAATACACCCTTCGGCGAGAAGTTTGCCGCGGGTTTCCTGATAAAGAGAATGGTCTTTGGTAAGAGCAGGAATGGCATCCCAACAGTTCCGGCAGATCTTCTGGCTCCCATCCGGCAGCGGCGTATTGCAAGAGATGCACACTGGTGGGTAGATGAAATCGAGTAAAGGATTTATTATGGACTTGGCGATAATCAATATTGTTAAGTGCAATGTTATAAGGCGCGATGTTGTAACCTAAAAAACCGTCGAACGAATAGACTAATGCTGCACTCTTATCTGGGTTTGTTTGGCGGCCTCGTAAGCTGGAGAAAAGATATCAACAATTCTTCTTCTTTACAAATGTACTCAATTTCTTCTTTTGTTCCTTTTCCAGACTTGGTCAGATTTTCCTTTCCAACTTTTCAATTTCGTCCCGTAATTCCGCGGCACGTTCAAATTCCAAATCTTTTGCAGCCCGTTTCATCTCCGCTTTTAATTCATTCAGCAGATCTTTCTTCTGGTCACTCGTGAGGTACTTTGCTACTGTCTCGGCAATAGCCAGAGGTTTGGATTTCTGATAGCGCTCATCTCGCTTCATCTTCACATCTGCAATAGATGTAGCGGCGAGAATTTCTTCTACCGTTTTATAAATTGTAACAGGTGTGATATTATGCTTCGTATTGTAATCGATCTGTTTTGTGCGACGACGATTTGTTTCACTGATCATGCGTTCCATTGAACCGGTCATTTTATCGGCATAGAGGATAACTAGCCCGTTTGCGTTGCGCGCTGTGCGGCCTGCAGTTTGGATGAGCGAGCGTTCGGATCGGAGAAAACCTTCTTTGTCCGCATCAATAATGGCAACGAGAGAAACTTCTGGTAAATCGAGCCCTTCCCGTAGCAGATTCACACCAACGAGAACATCGAACTCGCCCAATCTCAAATCACGCAGTATTTCCACGCGTTCCAATGCATCCACTTCTGAATGGATATACCGGACTTTGATTCCAATATTCGTCAGATATTCTGTCAAGTCTTCAGCCATGCGCTTTGTTAAGGTGGTTACCAATGTGCGTTCTTTTCGTGTTGTGCGCGTTCGAATTTCCGCAATCAAATCGTCAATCTGGTGTTTGCTTGGACGAACTTCGACATCCGGATCAATCAGGCCGGTGGGGCGGATAACTTGTTCCACAAAGATGCCTTGACATTTCTGCAGTTCGTATGGTCCCGGCGTTGCGCTGACAAAAATGATTTGTTTCTCCATCGCTTCCCATTCGTCGAATGTCAATGGTCGATTGTCGAGCGCTGATGGGAGTCGGAAGCCGTACTCTACAAGGGTTGTTTTACGCGAACGGTCACCGGCATACATACCGCCGATTTGCGGTACAGAAACATGTGATTCGTCAATAATGGTAAGAAAATCTTTCGGGAAATAATCCAACAAACATGATGGACGTGAACCCGGCGGCCTGCCTGCGAAATGGCGTGAATAATTTTCAATGCCTGAACAATAACCGACTTCGCGCAACATTTCCATGTCGAACCGTGTTCGTTGTTCAATTCGCTGTGCTTCGACGAGTTTCCCGAGAAAACGGAGTTCAGTTGTTCTCTCACGCAATTCTGTATAGATGCCATCCATCGCCCGCTCAATGGTTTCACGCGACGTAATGAATTGTTTGGCAGGATAAATCATTTCAAAATCAGCTTCTCCGACAACTCGGCCATCCACTTTATTGATGTACGAGATACGCTCAATTTCATCACCGAAAAATTCGATACGTATCGCCTCTTCATTCTCATAGCTGGGGATAACTTCTACCACATCACCTCGCACGCGAAATGTCCCGCGAGCGAACTCATAGTCGTTCCGTATATACAATAAGTCGATAAGTCGTTTGAGCAATCCTTGACGACCAAGATGATCCCCCTTTTTCAGTGTTAATGTCTGGCTGATCCATTCATCAGGTGCGCCAATGCCGTAAATGCAGCTGATTGAAGCAACGACGATAACATTGGGATCGCCGCTGAGCAAGGCACTCGTCGCACGTAATCGCAGACGGTCGATTTCATCATTGACAGATGAATCTTTGGCAATGTAGGTATCGGTAGTCGGAACGTATGCTTCCGGCTGGTAATAATCGTAGTAGCTGATGAAGAACTCGACGCGGTTATTGGGGAAGAAATTTTTAAACTCAGCATATAATTGTGCTGCGAGCGTCTTGTTGTGAGACATCACGAGCACAGGTTTATCGATGTGTGTGATGACATTCGAAATGGTGAAGGTTTTTCCGCTGCCGGTAACGCCGAGCAGTGTCTGATGCCGATCGCCGCGTTCTACCCCCTCGACAAGCTGTCGAATTGCTTCTGGTTGATCGCCGGAAGGTGTGAGGTCTGAGATGAGCTGGAATGACATCGGCAATATACAGTCTTTTATTCGTGGTCGAGAACGAGCAATTTCAGATATGGAGCAAATAAGTTCTCATATCGTGTATCTTAAATCTTAATTTCAATATACAACAAAGCAATGATGTCTTCAACGGTTGTTTAATGTAAGGGGTTACATTAACGCATGGTCGAGCTTTTTACTAAGTCGCGAGTTTTAAAGTGGTTAGGGGATTTATGCCTATCACATTAAACGAGAATAATGCGAAGTTTTGCGACTTTTTGAAAACGCATGATCACATTATTGCATGGTCGCTACCGATTGGTGCGTGAAATCGCCGATTTGCAAAGTTTACAGTAAAACCAAAACACGCGAATTTAAAATAGAATCGCGGAGAAACCAGCGAGCGCATTTTTTTCGCTTCTGACTTTGTGTCACATGCCGTCGCGCTGATCGAAAACGATCAGTTCTGGTGCTGGCGGCGTCTCATAAACTTCCTCGTTGCCGGTAATCTGTGATATATGGATGTATCGGACGCCGCATCGGCAATTATAATTTATCGGCGGAAGCGGAATTGAATCTGTATTGTAATAGCCCTCGAGTGGCAAATGACGTGATCGACCATCATGGATTGGCGAGAAGTACGCCAATGGAAATTGATCGATCATATCCGCGACTTTTTGTGCTTGTCCCACCGAATAAGCCGCGAATGTATTCATCCGAAAAACCAATTGGATGTGACTATACGACAATTTTGTCACGCCCGCACTGTCAAATAGCTCATCGATATTAGCTTTCAATTCATCAAAACTCTTTCCATCCTCAACAGCCTTTATTAACTCTTGCTTGATCGACTCGAGCAATTCCTTCTGTTCTACTCCAGCAATCTTTATAGATTTCTCACGCAGGTAATCCAATACCTCTTTCGATGTAACATTAAATGAGATATTCACACCGTTATTATCGCAGACAAACCAATCGTCGCCGATGTTTTTCCCTACGATTTTCTGTTCTCCACTGAGCGCAGCGTCCTTTTGGACTATAAGGCTGGCGCCGAGAGCTGCCGATGTCTCGAGTGTATTAAGAAGGTATGCGGAAAAAGATTTTAAGAAGTCTTTGTCGGTAAATTTAATTAGTGCGGACTGTGCGGACTCAAAATTATCCGCCTTTCGAATAACCTTTGAGAGCTTTTCAACGAGGGGTTGATAGATGGGTATAGCGCCTTCGATTGCGTTTTCGGTGACATCGTTGACGCGCTTTTCGTAGGCAGACTCATCTACCGTTGTGTTAGAAGTTTTTTTTTACCGTCAGCAGCTACTGTCTTATCGTTTTCTTGATTCTGAAAGCTGTTGGGAGATGCAACTGGCGATGGAACAAGTATTTTATCCTCTGGATCGTCAGGATTTGGAAGCGGCCGTCCATATTTCTCCTTCGCGTAGCGCAATGTTAAAGGGAACCCCATTTTTTGTAAATTTAAATCGATATTTGTTTCCTTCAGCATATCAAGCGCTTGCGATACATCGGTTTGACAATAAGGATAGCCGTCTTGTGGACCGTAATTCGCGATGACATAAGGTTTAAAAAGATCATCAGAGATTGCTTCATCGATAACAGCCGCATCGGCTTCAACAAATTCCTGTTTAACCTCCTTCGCCATGTCCTCGCCGCCAAGTTTTCCGGGTGTGGCTTGTGACGATCCGGTATGGCCCAGGACAAGTTGTCCGTATGTATCGTCTACCCATTTCTGCAGGTCACCATAAACAAGATGGCTTGCCGCTTGCGCTGCCATTTGCACAAATGTAATATCAGATTCTTTTGAAATCACAGCCGCCGAATCTTCTGCTAATCCCTGTATTGCTGTAATCAATAGTGCCTTCTGATCCGGTTGGGATGTATCGTATTTTCCAACTCGATAGCCAAGCAAGGTCTCAGCAAATTTCAGCCACCATTTAATATCGTAGTTTTTAAAAAGATAAAGATATGTTAATGGACGCATGAGTGCGGTTCGCGCTACTAATCCACTCATTGCATTTGAATGTGCGATAATAAATCGCTGTCTTACCATCGGATCGTTCTCTATACTTACACCATCGACAGGACTATTCGCAAGTTCCTCATCGCTGAATATTCCTTTATAATATTGGATTCGATTCGGATCTATCAGCATGCGCAATTCATTCGGATCGCTATAGAGATCGGTGGCCTTTCCAAGACGGAATTTTTTCGGATCGACAAAAGTTATATCATCGAACATGTATTTTCTATCTCTCTGATTCCAGTTGATTTGATTCACAGAGTAGGCCTTGGGCACGCAATCGGCAATGTTGCCGATAATAAAATTTAAATGCCTCAAACCTTTAAAGTTAATCTGAACATCTTCTGCTATTTTCAGGTCTTTTGGAGCTGTCGAATAAGGAATAACGGTCCTATTCCTGCGGATAACCGATAATTTGCGGGCCTGAAAAACTGCCAAAAGCTTGGCATCTTTCTCTAACATCTCCGAGAACAATTCATTCTGCCGGTGAACATATCCGGAGTCGGCTTCTTCGAGAATTTCTGCAAGCCGGCGCGGTGTTAAGTGGCGTCCAGGATAATCTGAGAACCGATCGGTGATACTGACGACAGGAATTCGCTCGGTTAACTGATCGCTCAACTTCGATTTTATTTTAGATGTCGGGTTACTCTTTTTTTTCATAATGGTCCTTTGAATTTGTTCCGCGCTGTGCGCGTATCATTTTTAGGCAGCTTGCTCTCAGAGATTATAAGTGAACGACAATTTCAACTGCCGATCGCCGGTGAATGGTTGATGAAACAAAATGCCCAATGAGATCTCGTGCGTACGCGCGGCTACACCCGCACCGACACCTTCGGTATCGAGCGCAAGGAGCGGGAATTGGACGACTCCGCATATCTGCAATGGAGAAAAGGCAGCCGCCAGAGTGAGATGCAATCCTTGCTGCAGCGACAATGCGACACCGAGAGAAATGAAAGAGCCGAACCGAAGTATCGGCTCTTCATAGGCGATCATCTCGACTGACTTGACTTGCGCTGTGTCGATATAGATGCTGCCATCTTTTGCTGTGATAATTGCCGTTGAGTCTATGAGTCTATGAGCCGATGAGTCGTTGAGTCGCAAAGACTTGACGACAATGAGAACATTTTTTACGTCACTTTCAAGCATACCTTTAGGCAACCTCACAGGAGGCTTTGAAGGGTGTTCCAAAAAAGGAATTGACGCCCGGCGATAATCGTGTTTTATAATTGAAACAAAACCAGAATCTTTCGATTGGACAACCTTATTCTGTACCGTCTGTGTCGTTTTATGTTCGCAACCTCGCAAAGAAATAATGAGGATACTTATTGCCGTGATGCCGATGGATATATATTTGACAATGTCTTTCACAGCGAGAACCTTCTCAACGATCGGAGAAACAGACTTAATGAGACCGCTTATGTATTGAATTAAATTTTTCATGCTGTCACCTGTTGGTATAGTTATCCAGATTTTTTGCTGCGTTGCGCTGAGTTTCGATACCGATTGTCTTTGCAGAGGATCGCTGTGTGTTCACATCAATATCTTTTGCTGATAATCGCTGTGCGTTCACATTAATATTCTTTGCTGATCGACGTTGAGCGCCGACGTCTATTCTCTTTGCTATCCATCGCAATTTCTCCAACCACGACAAAGGTGTAATAAGAATCTCACCCAATAAGTACGAGATCCCATACATATTGCCATTCAAAGAAAGATGGAAGCCAAATAAACCCGACAAGACAGACGATGCTGAAATATCTCCGGCAATCGAAAGAGTTTGGAACATAGAGCCAGTTGCCGTTGCAAATCCGGAAGCAACTCCATTAATAGAAAGAGTCTGAAACATCGATCCGGTTATTATAGCAGACCCAGCGGCAATTCCGGCAATCGAAAGAGATTTGGAAAGAATAGCCGCTAAAAAACTTGAAGCAGATATGCCACCGCCGATAAAAACAGATCCATAAAGGTCGCCAGTAGAATACGCGACAGCAGAAATGTTTCCTGCAATAGAAAGAGATTTAGAAAGAAGAGCTGCTAAAAAACTTGAAGCAGATATGCCACCGCCAATGGAAACAGATCCACAAAGGTCGCCGGCGGAAGATGCGACAGCAGAAATATTACCAGCAAGAACAATAGTAGATGTTGCACCATAAATATAAAAACATAAATCATTTACGGCTCGAGCATACCATATTCCAGTATTATATAGTTGGACATTGTTGCCACCATGCGTAGGTGACGTCGTATCCTTTCCTACCGCAAGTGTGTTCGAGCCGTCTCCACCATTATATTCAATTTCAACGACATAATGGACTCCATTTCCTAATGGATATGTGCCATCAAAAGTAAATTCTACTAAATTTTTTGTTGTTGGAAAATTACTAGAGCCTATATCAACGGGACTGGATGTCGCCAAGACACTTCCCGTTGCGGTTCCAGTTGATCCATAGGTTCCAGTCATCGCATATAATTTTGCGTAAACATTCCCCGTTGGCGAGCCTATTTTATAACAATAAAATTTCACACTAGATAGTTTATCGCCATTGCCGGTAAAGCATTGAGCCTCTCCGATGTAAGCTGATGCGTTACAATTAGCCGATTGACTCCAATTGCTTTCACTATATGAATCAACTATCTCAGGCATCATTCATCTCAATATTATCAGTCTTCCGTGACGGTCAATGCTGCTGCTGCGAAGGAAGCAGTCGTGCCATTGGTTACTGCACGTGCCGTTGTCAATGCTGCCCAGTAAAGCAGATTGCCATTTGTTAAGGCGTCGTAAATTGCGAAGTAACCTATTATCGCCGCGCTATTCCAATCTGCGGTCGCGGTTGGAAATGTGACGGCATTATTATTGCTTGTTTGTCCGCTCGTGCCGCTCGAAGCCGTCGTTGATGCGGCTGCTTGTGTACCCGCCATGTCGGTTAGCGCCATTGCTGCACCGGCGCATATTTTTACACGCGCGTAACTGCCGGTAGCCGGTAACTCTGTGAATGATGCATCTGATGCGGCGGTGCCAAGAGCAATAAACAGCGCAGGCGCTGCCGACCATGACGCCGTTGCGCCCGTAAGCGGCAATGTTTGACCCCTAAATAAAAAGTCAATGAGCTTATTCTCGAGCCAATCGGATTTACCAGCCATCATCGCACAGGCGAATACAGGCATGCCGGTGATTTTTTTTATAACAAATGCGAATACAAACAGGATGAGTATCGCAGTTAATGAAGTTGGCACCATGATAATACTCCTTTGATTATTAGATAAATAGTTGTTGGTCGGATATTTGCCCGGACTCGCCACAACTACGCAACGTGGTGCAAACGTACGCGATTGTGAGCGTTATAAACAGGCAGATGCCGTATTTAAAATACTTTTTCATGCAGATTTTGACAGTTTTTCCTTCGTGCAAAGAGGAGGCAGAGTATAATTACTGATGAGCAGTTCCTTTCGCATCGCGTTGCTATTATTTTTTGGCAGCGTGACACGAACATTAATCTTCCGAATATTGAATTCGGCAAACAATTTCTTCACCAGTTTATGATCGTTCGAGGAAAGTAAAAACTTTCCTTTGATGCTCTTCAATTGGTCGCGCAGATCGATCCAATCCTGTTCGGTGAGGAGATCGTAATTTGAAGAACCGCCTCGCGTATCCGGATATGGCGGATCGATATAAAAGAATGTTTCCGGTGAATCATAAACGCGGATGCATCCGCGAAAGTCGAGACATTCCACATGGACACCAGCGAATCTTTCCGCTACAGCCGAAAGATATTCTCTTGAATGCGTAACAGATCGAATGCCAGATTTGGCAGTTCCAAAGTTCTTTCCCATGCCGCCGAAACTATCTGCCAGAGAAACCCAAAATACAAAAGCGCGTTCTATTTCATCAGGAGAGCGCTGTGCCTTTTTCAATTCATTCCACAGCGCTCGGCTATGCAGCCAGTGTTTTGCGCGTTCGGCAAGTTCAGCCGGCCGATGCTTGACAACACGGAAAAAGTTAGCGAGTTCTTCGTTCTTATCGTTGAAGACTTCGCCGGCACTCTTCTCTTTAGAGATAATCAGTGCAGCGGACCCGCCAAACACATCGACGTAAGTCGTGTGTGGAGGATATGCTGAAATGACGAGATGACGGATCGGCCACTTGCCGCCCGGGTATGCAAAAAGTTTGTTCATACAGTACTCCTGTGATGGTGGATGATGTGTTGTTTTTACAGCATCCGAGGAGGACGTTTGAACGATGAATAAAATTAATATTAATAACCAATGCTTCATTGTGCCACGATTCGCTTTAATAATTTTCTAAAACGTCTCTTCTGCTTCACTTTTTCTCTTTCACCGAACCAAAACTCGACATTTCCTTTTACACTCGTGCGCACATCGAAAAACAATCCGAGAAATTTCACAAAGAGGGGATGATCGAATGAGTTTAATTTTCCAAAATGGCAGCGCCTTCTTAATCCATGCCTCCAGCTCACCGGAAATATGAATGAGAGCGTTGCGATGAAAAAAGCTTTGATTCGTCTCTTCATTTTACATTCACCTTTCGGGCACGACATGTCGTGCCCCTACAAAAGAATTAATCACCATGCGCCTTTTTCAAAAACGGCTTCACGTTTTGAGACACTCTCATATGCTACTTCACCGGCGTGCGGGAATTTTTCGATCAGTTCAACACAACCGGCAAGCGTATCCGGACCATCATCACCGAGCCCGCCTGCAGAAACTTGTCCACCTTGCGGAAACGCTTTGCATTGCCGAATGAGTAATTCCTGATCCGGATCGGATTGGTCGAATGTGATAATTCCTTCTTTCACGAATGGAACGATCCGCTCGATACGGCTCTCTTTACTCTCGCCGGTGTGAACGACCTCGAAGAACGGCAGCAACTCTTTATACTTCTTTTGAAGCCGCATGTATTCGCGTTTAAGAAGGATTTGAAATCCGTTCGTTTCGACGCCGACAAGTTTTGAATGGAACTCACGCCTTTGGCGATATGTCGCATCGATCATTTCATCGATAGGTCCTTGTTGAATCCAGGCGCGACGGACCGGAATATGGATCGTGCCATCCGGCAATCCTGCAACGCCAACGGTGATGACAGCTTTGTAATCGCCGGCATCATTAGCCGATGGATCCACAAAAGTATAATTCGTGTAAGTTCGCGCTGCGAGCTGCTCGCGTGTGTGGAAGCGGAAATAATGGTCTTTAAATTTCTGGTCCCTTCGACTGCGCGGCATCATCTGCATTTCCGGTTGGAACGTTTCCGGATCATTTTTACGGTCCTGCAGAAGCTTCAATGTCGGATGTCGGAACTCCCAGGCGCTCTTCTCGCTGTCGGTAAAGCCGGCTTCTCTACATTTTTTAGCAATTGCGCGATCGTCTTTTGTTGCCAGAGGATTTTCAACGAGAGCACGGAAGATGCGTTTATTAAAATGCGATGTGTATTTTCCGGTCATCAGCTCATCTATGATATTTCCTTTGACCGTAAAATTACAAAGAAGCAACGCGCTCCAGTGAGGAGAGTTAACAGCTTTGAGAATGTCCTGCTTTACACTATCTATAAATTTCTGAACGAGTGCCGGAGAATCCGGCTTTGTCGGATCGTCAATGTCGTTTAAAATTATATGATCCGGACGATGTCCGAAATTTTCCTCGCCGCGCAGCGATTGCTCGCGTCCGTAGCCCTTCACCTTGCGGCCCGTGGTGGTTATGAAGTCACCGAACTCCCATGAGACACTTCCCTGCAATTTGCCGAAGTCATTCTTGATACGCTCGTTGATTTCCAACTCGAGCTTTATCGGAACGCATTTCGTTTCGGCTTTATCCTGCGTCTTGGCAATAATCGGGACGAACCATCGTTCGGCAAACAACAACTTATGCAGCGGATCGGCTTTGCCGAGGAGTGTATCTTTTGCGGATTCGCGGAAGGCAGCTACAATAGAAAATATATTTGGCAGCTCCGCGATCTTAAAAAATTCAGGATGAATCGGAGAGAAACCGGCATCGATTGGATCCAGCGGCGCATCCGGAGTCTTCCATATCGTCCGATACTCCTCTTTAGTTTCGCAGTAATGCGGCAGATAGGTTATGCAGAAAAAGAACTTGTCGACTTTAGCGCGAGCAATACGCGCGCGTTTTTTCTCGGCGCTGTCGTTCGGAAACGGCGTCGCTTGCTTCTGAATGCGCTGCATCAGTTCGCTATATTGCTTTTCAAAGTCTTTCTGAGTCAACATAAAACCTCACCCTAACCCTCTCCTAAAGGAGAGGAGATTGGTTATCGTTTCTTGCCGTATTTTTTACTCATTGCATTTCCAAACTCTATCAGCAGCGGTTGAATAAGCTGTAAGGTTTCATTATCTCGCTCGGCGAGGAATTCTGTCAGCTCAGAGGTCATCAGAAGCACATTGCCGTAATTGTCGACATCTTTTTGCAGCGCTTTCGCGGAGAGCATCAGCTGGCGGATTGCGTATACTTCCGATGGATTAATTTTCTTTGAAGTCTTAATCTCTTCGACCATCTGTGCCATGCGCTCTACAACGATGGCGAGCATGCTTTTTGTTGCGGAGAACGAAGTGAGTCCGATTGCTTCGCGTTCTTTATCCCAATCGTTTCCGCTTGTCACATCATCCGATTTCCATCGGTAGATTGTAGTTTCAGGGATATTGATGCGCTTTGAAATCGCGGCAACATCGAGACCTTCTTCGATGTAGAAACGTTTGGCATCGATTCGTTCGTTCTTGTGTGCCATACAACCTCACCTTTCATCGGACACGATATATCGTGTCCCTACAAAAACAAAAAAAGCCCCAACCCTCTTGTGGGGATTTGATTAATCAAATCCTTACAAAAAGATTGGGGCTCGTTATGATCCGATAACCCGGTATTAAACTATGTCTAATCTACTAACTTCTTAACCGTATGTCAATGCAAAGTTATGTCTTAGATTCGGCGGCATGACTGCATTCATGCTGTCTTGGTGCACGAGGAGTATATTCGCTCGCGAGCACATCTTGTTCCAGAAATTTCCAATGAAACTCACCGTGTCCATTATAATTAATTTCTTCGATCTTTTGCGGGTATTTTGTTTTAGATATTTTATCCAATAAGTTGATAAGGTCGTTAAGACTCGGCATCAGCATTTCTCCCCGGGTGATTTGGCACGTAAAAATGGAACTTGTCCGGACAATCTTTGTTCACGCCACTGTACCGACGCCCCGCCCCTCACGGTAAACGGGAAGGTTGCCCGGGCAAAAAACACCTGGACATCCACCCCGTGTCGGAGAGGCGAACCGGTACAGCATTTGAACGATTGTAGTATAATGAAAAAACGAAAGATTTTCAATGCTTTGCTCTTTCATCCTTATCAGAGAAAATTGTGTTCTTGATTAATTCCTTTCCACGCTCGGTCAGATCGATGCGGAGAATAAATTTGCCTCTGCGCGTTACTTTTACCAATCCGTTGTTTTCAAGATTTTCGATGTATGAAAGCACCGCATGGACAAATGGGCTGCCTTCCAATACTTCTTTACCATAGCATTCAAGAAACGGCACTACATCCTTGCATATTTTTTTTATCTCGCGGAAACTGAGTCCGTTTCTATTCTCTCGTTGCATTTCTGCGAGCATTGCATCGTCGAGTTGCTTGATTGGTTTGGTGGTCATTGTGCGATTTCCGATTTAGTGATTTGGTGATTGGTCGAATGAAGAGGAATCATAATTTCCTCGCGGCTTCGTGCACGGGCGCAAAACAGATCTCGCATAGGCATCCTTCCGGATGTCCTGCAGGACGCTTGAAATGTTTCTTCTTTTTTCCCTTGCTGCCAAGTTTTAAGCCGAGTTCAAACGCTGTGCGAATCAGCCCTTTAACCTCTTCAAATAAATAATTTTCTTCGAGAGGCATATCGGCAAAGAGTTTAGTTAGCCCCGCGTTTTGTATTTCTGTCATTTTAGTACTTCCGCCAGGATGTGATTGTAAAGCTGATCTATTTCTTCGTCGGTAGCGCCGTGCAGCGCGATTTCAGATCGTATCTTTTCTTTCAGATACGGGAACGATCGCGCTTTATTATCGACGCGCAGCAGTCCGGCCGCTTTCAAGGCGAGTCGCATATTTTTTACCTTCGTGCTGTAATCTCCGCTCGTCTTCCATCCGAAGCATTTCTCGCAGATCTGACCATGCTCCACTCCCTTTGCAAGGCTCTCCACAAAGAGGAGCGCTTTCTTTTGATCTTCCGGAAGAGCTTTGATAAGCTGCACCAATCTTTCTTTCGCTTCCTGCAGGAATTTCTTCTGCAGAGCAGCTATCGGCGCGACTTCATATTGCACGGCGCCGCCGGTCCCGCCTTTAGGAATCTGAGCAAGAACTGCCTTGGTTATCTCGGCGACAAGAATCTCTTTGTTCGGCAGTTTCTGCATCACCTCGAGTGCGATATGATCAGCATCCATCGCTTGCAATGGCAGCGACATCGGCTGAACAGTTGCGATGCTTTCCGAAACCTTGCGGACATAATCTGTCAGCTGCTGCACCTGTCCGAAGAAATCCTTTCGAATGGATTGGATTTCTTTCTGCAGTTGTTCGAGCGCGATAAGCTTTTCATCCGGAATCTGTTTTGGCATGGACGGCAGCGGAGGCAAAGTTGCCAGAAGAGGACGTTGAATTTCATCGACACTCTTTTCGCCAATTGCGATCGCCTTCGCCATTTCATCATCCAACCAGGATGGCTGCACATAAATCTTTTTGCTCCACTGCGGAGTACATGCATAAAAATGTCCGCGCTTTAATGTCATGATTTCATCTTCGGCCGGCCGCAGTTTTTTGGGGATAGGCATCTGATCTAAAGTATGCCGTACTTCATTTCGTTCGGATTGAAGTCCGAGTATCCAGGTTGAAACCTGTTTCAAAGGCGTCTTGTCGACGCCGCTCATATCCTGTGAATCGATCCAGAGGTAGTTATGATTTGTCGCGCCCTGGCGGATAAACTCTTCTGCGAGTTGCTTGCATGGATTGCCTCGCTCCTGCGGCATGAATTTCCACGCCTCGGGAATTACAACTATAACGTCGTGCATTTCCTTCAGCACGATTTCGAGCACACTTCGGATGATGAGCGATTGCAGCTCCTCGCGCAGCCGTTCAAGGTCCATGACATTGATGCCGGTTTGTAGTTCGAGTGTGTTGCTGAATGTCGTTACGGAGATCTGAGGAAGGATTAAATTTAAATATTCATCGAGCGTTGTGTACACGCTGCGGCTGAGCGAATTCGTTTTTGGATTGGCAAGCGCTGTTTCGATATTTCTTTTCACTTCCAGGAGAGAACTTGTTCCCTTGCAGGCGGTCATAATCCATGAACGCTCGAACCGCATTTTTTCTTTCAGTGTTGCCTCCAGGAGCGCGGAGACGTATTGCCAATCGGATCGCTCTTTAAAATAAGGAGGAATGCGCTGGGCGTTTGCAAACCCGCGCTCGCCGGGCTTAGTGCGAAAGACGATCGCTTTAAGATCGCTGCGAGTGATAAGCGCCTCGAGCGTCGTTGTTTTTCCGGAGAGCTGTGTGAGTCCGGTAACGATAAGATGAGAAAGAGGAACGCCGACCGCGTTGCCGGTCCCGATTTCGTACCCAAGATGAATTAATTTCATAGAACCTCCAAAAGTTCAAATCTCACAACCCATTTATCGAAGTCTCCCATGCGCCAGACTTTCCAGAGCATGTCGACTTCGTATTTTCCGATTACTTTTATATCGTGCGCTTTCAACCAGGCAAACCCTTCGGCTGCATAGTCGGAATCCGGAGCGAGCTTCGTGCTTTCAAAAACCGGATCCACCGTCAGGCGAATTTTCGCAACGGGCTTTCCTTTAAACCGCGGTTGCTTATCGTAAGCGAGACAAATATCTCCTTTATGGAATCGTATCGCATACTCCGGTTTCCAATCGCGGCGAGTGCAGGTCTTCGCGCCGGCAATGAGTGCAGGCGTTGTCCAGGCAAAAGAAATTATTTTCATATGGTCAATGATGCAAGTTCAATGGTATTTTATCGTCGTACATTGCAGCCAGTGCATCGATCCTGCGAAGATGTTCCCGCAATCGTTCTTGTTCGCGGAGAAGTCCTTCCAGCCAAGCGGGACAATTCTGCTTTGTATTTTTTAAATCGTTTTTTGCTTTTGTTACCTTCGAGGAAGTTTCATCGCCTGTCGACTTTGAAGCCTTTTTAATTACAACTCCATCGGCTTTTAAAATGTGACGCAAATTATAAACGTCTGCTTGATTGCAGACATCTAAAACTATAATTTCCGCCATGCTTTGTCCGGCTTTGATCATGTCTATCACGACTTGCCGGTCGTCATCTGATTTGAATGCCATGGTGATTCTCCTTCGGTTAGTGATTGGTGATTTGGTTATTTACTCCTCAGCAGCTTGCCGTCTTTTTCTGTGAATTCTTTTTTCTCGTCGAATGCATCCTCTCCCGAGAGTGTTTTTATTTTACCGTCGCGCTTTTCCGGAGAGCCGAACATCCTCTTCAATCTCTCCTCGCGTTTAGCAACCTCCTCACACGTTTCAGATGCTGCATGTTGGTACCCACAATTGCTGCAGAGAGGAAAGCATTTGAGACAGATCTCGCCGTGGTGCAGTTCGTTGCCGCAATCGCATTTATAGACCCCCTCTTTATCTCCCCCTCGTAAATGAGGGGGAGAAATTGGTTGCGTTGATTTTGCCGGCAGCCAGCGGTGTACGTGCTTACAAAAGACTAAATAATTGTGCTTCGTGCTCAAAATCCAATCCTCTTTGCAGCGGAAAAATGCATCGAGGCGCGCGAGCAGATCTTCTTTCTTGTAGCCGGGGATCCCAGGCATGGGACTGCGGAGAAGATCTATCGTTGCGGCGACATGGTCGGTCGAGGGTTTCCAATGCTCATGGTAACGGGCTTTGAAAAGCTCAAAGTAGCGCACGATCACTTCGCCGGCATCGTCGGTGATTTGGCTCATTGTGGGTTCTTCTTAATATTTCGCAACACCTGGTAAACTCCGCTTACTTTTTCATCACCGAGGAAACAACAGACCGGTGAGTAAACGGCTAATGCATCATTGTATGCTTTGGCTGCAATCGGCGAAGTATGTCTGTCTGTAAAGTCGATTATTCTTTCATCCAGCATGAATATTTTTAATAATTCAAGTTGAAATCCGATAGACGATAATTGTTCATCATAAACAGGCTTTAGATGCTTATGACATAAAAACGAAGAACCGGGATAGAAGATAATCTTGCTCATCCGATAATCCAGTGAACGATTAAGAGAATAATTCCGGAGCAGATGCCGGATAAAAATGAAAGAGCAAATTTTTCACGCTGAATTTGTTTCATAAAACTCTCCAGGTCTGCACCACGTTGCCGGTCACGCGGCATTTTCGCTTCACATCGGCGGTGAGTAATCCTAATTTGCGCAGATCGTTATTGCGAGCTGAGACCCAGCCGGATTCTTTGCCGAGGCGTTGCGCGATCTCAAAGTTTGTTGCGGGACCGAACTCGGCAAATGTCAGCCAGACCTTTTCGCACATTTCTCCGAGGTGCAGTTGATCATGATTGAGAAGCGCATACGCGAGCTTGCGCGTCTCAGCGCCCGTTGGAATGGACTTTGGTGCGGCTTCAAACCGGGTCTGCTGCGTGGTTGTCGGGCGAGGAGACCTCGCCCCTACGGAGTCGAATAACGGCGTTCCGCTCGTCTGTCCGAACCTTCGGATATGATCTGCGCGTAAATTATTTTTTGCGAAGCTTGTCATTTCCTATTGTGCGCATTCAATTTGATAATCCACATACTCCTGGGGCGTTTCACCTTCATTGTAGCCGTAACGTATCACATCTTCGTCGTCTCCGAGAATCCAATTATACTTATCAGATCCAAATTTACTATGGAGATATTCAATGGCTTGTTTTTTCCATTCTTCAAAAGTTATTTTTGTTTCCATATTATTTTTCCTCAGACAATCGCAAAGAGTTTTCGCAGTTTCAATATTTTCATTTTCATCACCGCTTTTAAAAGAGTCCGCCAGGCATTATTTTTTCCCGCCAACTCAACAACGTCCGCACCGTCTCGCACGAGGATAGTGCAGCAGGAACCATCATCGGCCGAGATGATGCTGACGCACTCCATCAGAATCTCCCGCCCTTCTGTCCGTTATGAGAAGAGAAAAGATTAGGAAGGACATCGCTTAATTGTAAATCGGTATTTGCAGAGATAGTGATATTGCTGCGCGTCATGTCCTCGCGCACGGAGAAACCACATCCATTGAGGATGCAAATCATTCCAACTGTTTCGCCTCCTTCAATGATCGGTGTGAAGTCATGGATGTGGTTGCAAGGTGTTTTTTGTAATTCAATCATTATGACCCCCTCTTAGTCTCCCCCTTGTTAAGGGGGAGAAATTTATTGAGAAATGTTTTGCCGGATGGGGTGAGCTTGTGCCATCTTGTTCTGTCGTATTTGCCGCTGACTATGTACCCGTCAGAGGCAAGAAAGCGAATTGTTATCCTGCAGAGGTTCGTTGGGAAGATCATTTTCTTTCTTATCTGCGCAATGATCTCCGATGGTGTAGCAACATCGCACCCGGGAGGCGTGAGCTCCTGTATAGCGCGGAGAACTTCAACTCGCGGACTTGTGCCGAGAGCGCTCTCAAAATATTTATTCATCGATCCGAATTGTTTCGCAATGATCGCGTGGATGTCCCTGCCGTCTTCTGCAAGCTCGGTGTAGGCTGGAAAGCGATGGTGCTTATTCCAAAACGCACATACAAGAAGTGTTAATTCTTCCGGCTTCCAGATATGGTAATTAGACCGCATCTTGAGCGCCGCATCGATATAGGCGGACCATGACCCAAATCTTTTCTTGACTGTCACGGCATAACCAGGAGTGAAGTCGGCAATGCGCGGCGGAGTATTATTCTTTTTATAGAACTCACATGCGGCATTGAGAAGATCTTCGTTGGTGTATTTTAATTTATATTGCCGTGGCATTTTCCGGCTCCATGATTGCCGATTCGTATGAATAGATTTCCATGACGGCAGCATTAGCAGCGGCATTCACGACCGGTTCTGGCAAATTCTTCGTCCGCTCGAGAGAAAGAATAAAGAGTTTAAACTGCTCGATGAGTTCGAGGTTGCCGATCAGTGCTAACTCGATAATTGCTGCTCCAAATCTTGTCCGCGCTTCCTGCAATTTGCGCCTGACATTATACGCGGTCACTTCTTCGACCGGTAAGAATAATGTCGACTTGGTAAGCGGATCGAGAAAGTATGCAAATACATCGGCTCCGTTTTGTGTGATCGATCTTTCGCCGATCGGTCTGGCTCCGCAGTTGCGGATGATGGTGTTGCGGCGTTCTTCTGGTGCTAATTCAATCATGGTGATCTCCTTTTATGCGGGCACAATATATTGTGCCCCTACGAAAACAGGGCGCATGCGATGCGCCCCTACAAAAATTATTTTATTCCGAAATGTTTACGGTAATCCGGCACACCGGCGAGAATGGTTTCTTCCGTCGACTTTGGAATCGATGCATCGAATGTCGGAGTTCTTTTCTCACGGTATTTTGCGCTTTCTTTCGCTAACTTTTTCTGCTGCTCTTCCTGTGCCTTCAGGTCTTTCAGGATGTCGGCAATATCCTTCGCATATTTGGTTGTGACTTTGGTGGTCAGATGAAACTCAACACCGAAGGCCTCTGCTTTACCATCTTCGAGGCGCTGCAATTCACGCAGCGCTTGCTCTTTAACGTCGGCACATATCTCTGCATGCGCTTTTTCCTTAATAAGATGTTTGGCATATAATTGGATCGCGTTCATAGAAACCTTTCCGGGCGAGGCGACCTCGCCCCTACATTTAGTGAGGGATGAGAGAATAATTGACTGTCTTTTCCTGCTGCAACTTATTGAGTCGGTTGATTTCGTGGAATAACAAAATGCGATCGCGCGTGAGCGAACGGATTTTATATAAATCCGTACCTTGATTGGCAAATGCCAGATCTGTACCGCGTATATTATAAAGCCGCACCATCTGCGCGATGGAATCGCCGCCCGCGATATTGATGAGCTGCTCAAGCCGTTCGTTGTCATACAACGATTCGAACGATGGAGCGATTGTTTTATTGCGGCGGTTGCGCAAGATTCTGGTAATCCATGCGCCGCCTATGCCGACGACGATAAGAGATAAACCTATTGTGGTGAGATCCATAAATGCTCCATTAAGAAATTGAGTGATTAGGTGATTGTCGATTTTGTGATTGGGTGATTTGTGATTTAGTGATTGTGCGACTGGGCGATTGAGAATATTTTAGAAACGCTTGCAAGTCCGGATGCGCGAATTTCAATGTGCCTTTTGCGAGTCCATCGTTGATCAGCGCGATCATGCCGTTTATTATTTTCCCGAGCTCGGCTGCGGTGCAGCTCTGTGTCGACTTCTTTTTTGTTTCTTTGAAACAGAATCCGGCAATGTCATTCCAGTTCCATCCGAGCAGGTAGCCGAGCTTCGCAATCTTCTTGTGTTCCTGTGCGTTCTTCAATTTTAAGTTGGATCCGGAGCGCATGCGATCAAGCATATTCTCCATCTGCTGCTTGATAAGATTAAGATATTCATCGTCGATGTTGGCGCAGGAATCCTTGCCGCAAATGGATCGGAGGATAACGCGGTACGTTTCATCATCGAGCGAGAGATCCCGCTTGAGAACGTGGATTCTTTGGATTAAGAGATTGCGAGATTTGGTGATTGTGCGATTCATTTATTCGTTTTCGTTTGAAAAATTCAATTGCATTAATATTGAAGAGTGTATAAGAAAAAAAGCATCGGCATCCTGGAGGGTGCTAAAATTCTGCTCGTTGATCACGAGATATGTTTCCCACCCAATCCGGCGCGTGTAAGTAACCCTGAATGGCCGCGGATATTTTCCTGTGTCCTGCTTTAGTGTCATTTTGAACGTTTCTTTTTTATTGTGTAAAATCGATTTCCGTATGAGCATATTCTCTCCTCTTTCGGGCACGACGTGTCGTGCCCCTACAAAAGCGTTTTTAATCCGCTACCATTCCTTGTGCAATCAGGATGCAGTCATCATCGATTTTCTTTTCTTCGTGCATCTGCATGACATCGTAAGCGCGTGCCATTAATACCACGAGTGTTGCGACGCCGAATTTCCGCAGCGACCAATCCCATGCTTTTTTCAATTCATCCCGCTCCAATTTGTGCGGCCAGAAATCAGCGATCTTTTTTGCTTCATCGAATCCAATGTCGCCGACTTCGCATTTCAAACTGATTCGCCGCTTGAGATAGCCGAGCACCGGATCCTGCAGGAGCTTGTTCAGCCGGCTCGTGCCGATCAATACAATAGAGCATCTCCCCTTTTCTTCACCGCCGTGTATGTCTTTCAGGATTGCGAGCGTGCGCGCTTTAAGATTATCCGCCTCGTCGATGACGAGCTGGCGCGGCTTGCGCTGCAGGTTGCGGATAATTGCGAAGAGCCGATCGTCCTGGCTGCCCGACATCTGGCTTTCGATATTCAGAGATTCACCGATGCGATGGAGAAGCGACGAAGGCGATGTCGTGCTGGTGAGCTCGACATAGCTTGAAATTTCCGGATTGAGCGCAACGAATCGCGCGGACGATTTTGATTTTCCGCAGCCGAAGTGTCCGGTGATCTCGCAGATGAGTTTTCTTTTCCACGCGAGCATCATCGTGCCGTGTATCTGTTTTACGACGGAAGTGTCGACGATAAGATTACTCGCTACCCAGTTGCGATAGAAACGGGCGAGAAGTTCGTCCATCTTTTCTTTTTCGCCCGGGTAAGAATCGCTCAGGATTTGAGATACGGTTGGAGTAGAATAGCCGATAAATTTTCCAATGTCGCGGAGTGTGAGCTCTTTCGATTCAATGAGACCGCGAAGCGTGGATTTAATTTCTTCGTTGCTCTTGCGGCCCGGATCGTCGTCTTCTAAAAGTGAGAACTTGTTAACTGTTGGTGCCATTCGTAATCCTCCTTCAGGATCGTTTTAAAACGGGCACGATATATCGTGCCCCTACAAAAAATTATTTTATGCGCTCTGCCTTATAACCTATCATCCATTTAAATGCATAAGGAGCGAGGTTGCCGAGAGGCAACTCAAAATATTCAGAGGCGTTCCAAATCATCCACCGAAATAATTGCCAGGGCGTCATCATTATTTTATCCGATCGTTCACCATTGCAAGCGAGAGCGGCGATTGTTTCGCGCGCTTGCGTGCTTCTTTTTGTTTTTCAATGTCAGCTGCTGTACTATCCAATTCATTTTTATTCTGCGCGGCTTGCTGTTCGATGCCGGTGATCATAGTGATTGTCGGTGCACTGGTCATGAGCAGCTCGCGGGAAACCGGTGAAGCATTCATCAGCTCGCCTTCCAGGAGCATCCTCTTTGCATCAGCATTCGAGATGCCTTTACGATACGTTTGAAGCTCCTTCTGCATTCCTTTTTCGCCGCGTGTGCGATCGTGCAGGATTTTTTCCCAGCCGCGTTCCGTCTGCCCGATCATTTCTTTGCTCACTGCGACTGCGGCAAATTCTCCGTCCACATAAATAGAGACCATACCCATATCGTTCGGATCGTAATACACGTCGCACGGCTTGTCGTTATAGGGCATCAGCGCATCGCTGTAGTAATCTGCGTTCTTGAGTGCAACCTGGCAGCGCCGGATTTTTCTGCCTTGCACTTTCAGCATCAGGAAGTCAAGCACACGCATATCGATCGCGCGCTGATGTGGTTGATTAGAGAGATAACATTGTATCGGCGATTGTTCGTTGAGCGAGCGGTGCACGCGGTTGTTATAAGTATTGATGCCTATAGCAACGAGCGCGTCAAATTTGTCGACCGATAAGCATGCACCTTGCTTCATTTCATCTTTAAGAGAGTCCGGTTTATTCTGGTAACGATTCCCCTTGTACCCCGGCAAATACTTTAGCATCGTTTGAATTGTCTTATACCATCTCTCCTGCTGTGCTTTCGATTGACCGTGATACGGAAGCGTGTAATGAAGTTTTGTCATGCGCTGGATACTGAGTCGTGCGGTGTCTTCGAAATCTATCTTGCCGAAAATGCGCTGCGTGTAATTGGAGCGATAATCTTTACCGTTATCGATCATAATTTCTTCCGGCACATTGACGAGCGGGATCTGCACGTATGCCGAACCGTTGAATGCTTTTATCTGCGAACCCAGAACGCCATTGCGATATGCAAGCGAAACTGTCTGCGAGTTCGGCTGCCAGGATAAGTGATACCCTATAATGAGTCCGGTGCGGATGTCGATAAAAGAAGAAATCCATCGTCGGTCGAGAACTCCTTTTTCATTCAGGACCATAAAATCGAGCTCGGTATGATCGCCGATCCAGAGCTGTCCTGGCAGGTACTGCGTGACATCGCGCGTGACGTACGGTTGCTGCTGAGATTCAAAATCATTCTTGCGCGCGCGGCCGCGGCGGACGGAAATGTATTCTTCACGCCATTGACGAAGGAAGCGGGTGATGCTCTGTTCGCTGGGAAGATCTTCGAGAGAGGCGATTTCGTGATTGGGTGATTGAGAGATTTGGTGATTTGGAGATTTGATGATTTGGCGATTTATACATCGAGCGCGGAGCGCACGATAACAACTGGAGGCGTTTACACCTTCGCGTGGATAAAGTGACTTCAAAAAGTCTTCGACAGAAAGTAATTCGCCGTTGGTCGGAACCACGACACTGAGGTCTTTCGCACTTCTCAATGAACCTTCATCGGTACGGTCGCGGCGTGTTAATAAATATTCAATTGCCTGGTGAAGCTGCGGATGGTTCGAGATCATAAAAAGTTTCTCTCGCAAAGGAAGCTCAAAAAGTTTACGCAGTTTCGTAAGATGCCGGTACATTGTCGGCAGAGCGATACCCGTTTCGGAAGCAACTTGCTCGATAGTTATTTTTTCGTTAACGAGAGAGACGATCGCATTCGTGCGAGAAATAATTTCGGACGTCAACTTAGAAATTGATACGGTTGGAATAGAAAGTTCCGAGTGACGAGTTTCGAGTGATGAGTTATGGGTTATAACTTCTATATTATTATCTATCATTGCATCTCCAGAGAGCGGATGGGCTCGGAAAAAAGATTGAGTTGATTGCGCCGCTCTGCCTCAGAGCGCCGCAGTTCGATGAGCCGTGCCTTCATAGCATGTAAAAGTCTATAGTCGTTCGTAAGGGACATGATAATTATTGCTTCGTCGTACCCAAGTTTCGCGGCGTTAGCGATGGAGCGTTCGAGACACATCTTGCGAAGCGTCGATGCGCTCTTGTGTCCGATTTTTTCCGCGATAAATTTCCAGCCGTCGAATGCCGGTTCATCTCTCCGCAATCTCTCGGTGAGTTCCCACTGTGCGATTGTTGCATAAAGTATTGTGTGAGGAATGTTCATTTCTTTGCGATAAGATTTTCAGGCGATTTGCATTGCGCGGATGGAGTGGATTGTTTAGATTGACGCAGCATGGTCAATAAATATTCTTGGACTTTCATAAAAATGCCGCCGCTTTTCATCCGTCCGGTCATAACCCAAGCCACTGAGGACTTAGGTAGCAAAGTATTATTGGTAATCTCTTTCTGGGATAAATTTAAACGGTTGGCTATAACACGCATCTCTTTATATGACAGAGGTTCCGGCAGAGGGCCGAGTGGATCCAAACAGCCGCAGAATTTACAGTCCGGGAGATGGAAAGATTCGGGGATGGGGAGATGGGTTAATTTATTTTTCGACATTGAGGAGCTCCCGATGAGAATGCTTTTTGATAGTGTGAGTTTTATTGCAGAGCGGACAATCATGTTTCGGGCGCGGTTTGGGAGCAGGAAGAACTCCGATAGAAATAAAATGAAGACGAATTTTTTTACGATTGGCTTTGGATATTTTGGAATATCGACGCGCGATATAATTAAAAACGTGACAATCATCGATGTCGATCTCGCGAGCGACACTATGCACAGATTTGCCCTTAGCGCGAATCTTTCCGGCAAGAGATGTCATTGGGAGTCCTCCGCCCACTTGGAAAATTCAAGCCCCCCTAAGGGAGGCAGGAAATGGCTTTTAGAGGGCTGCATCGGATGTCTCAACTGGTTTGGAATATGGCTTGCTGATAACCTTGTTAATCGCAGGAAGGAGCGATGGCATTTCGCCTTGGAATGCACGGCCAACTCCTCTGGCGCTTTTACCAATTCTGGCGGCAACTTCTTTTTGTTTCCAACCGTTGCCACGCATTTTCAAAAAGAGCGCCGCGCGATTCAACCGGCGTTGTTTTTTGTTTTTATGTTTCATATACTTCCTTGTAGAGTGTTCTAAAGTGAACCTATAGGAAGATAGAAAACCTTCTATCGACTGTCAAGTAAAAAATAGAAAATCTTCTATCTATGAATAAGCATGTAGAAATTGGAAAAAGGCTGCGAAAGTGGGGTATTGGTAAGTATGGGAGCGTGGGTGCATTCGCTTCTGCACTCGGAATAGTGTCAGAAGGAATATCGCCTTATCTCAGCGGCAAGGCGCGTCCCGGGAACAAGATGCAGGACAAATTACGCGCTCTCGGCTGCGACATTGATTGGCTGATGACGGGATTAGACAAAGAAGAAACGAATAAAAAATTCAGCGAGATGGTCGCGCGGATCTCTCAACAAGAACTTACGAAGGGCGAGATGGAGATTGTCGCAATTCTTCGTACATTAGAAATAGCCGAACCAATCGATTTTCATATTTACTTTGATTACGCACAAGCAGTGCAGGATAAAATTAAAAAAGGGACCGGAAAGTCGCATCAATATAAAATGGTTGCAGAGCCGCAGGTAAAATATGGTGTAACTAAAAAGAGGAGGAAATAATTATGGGACTGAGCCAATCTAAAGCAGAATATTCGTCCGAATATTCTATCAAAGGAAGTATCGTTGCGGATGCTTGTCGTGAAATAATCCAATCGATGGGATTAAAATTAAGTGAGTTCTCACCTCAGACCGGTATGATCTCTGCGAAGGCACCGATGTTTAGTATGAATGCAAATCGAGAGTTAATATTGCAGATCTCAAAATCCGGAGAAGGAACAATGGTGCATGGCAGCGCATCAGCTGCAGAGGGATTAGCAACGAGTGGAAGAGCACAGAAATTGATCACAGAATTCTTCAGCGAACTTTCTTCCCATCCGGCGCTTGCCGGTAAGTCTAAGAGCGGCTGGTAGAGACCTATAGAATTTTATTTGCATTACTGAATGATTCTCAAGGCACAATTCAAAGGAGGGTTTGTCATGAAGAAACATTTATTTTCTTTTTCACTATTCATCATTCTATTCTCAGCGATTCTCTTTTCCCAAAGTCAGGAAGATCAAATAGTCTATGTCACTCGAACCGGAAGCAAGTATCACTCAGCCGGTTGTTCCTATCTGAAGAGGAGTTCGATACCGATGAAATTGTCGGAAGCGAGCGCAAAATATTCACCTTGTTCTCGCTGTGCTCCACCCGTTCTATCTACTCTATCAAAGAAAAAATCAACTTCCAAAATTCAAAAGAACAGTTCCACGTCATCAAAAGAAACGCAGATTGGAACGACGCCGACAGGGAAGACTCTATATCAAGGACCCCGAGGAGGTATTTATCATTATAGTAAGAGCGGCCGCAAGGTCTATCAAAAGAAGTATTGAATATTTCCATTTATCTTAAAATGGACAATATGGTTCGCTTCAAAAATATTTGGGAAGCAGGTTTATTATTTGTTGTCGCCATTCTTCTTTTGGTTATTTTTCATTCATGTAAGAACGGTAGCAATTCTATTTCAACCGACAATTCAGTCCCGAATAATAATCCTGTTTCAACTGATTGCGCTGCAGCAAACAGAACCGGCGCAATTTGTAATGATGGCACCACAAGCACCGCGACTGGAAGCGGAGCTTGTTCTTCTCATGGCGGCGTTAAGAATTGGATATGTAGATAGCTATTGACTTTTAAAATACCAAATCGTACGTTGTAGCAGTATTTGAATAAGACTCCCGCTTATGCGGGAACGACATAAGCTTTAGATATTCGGTAAACCGATCATAAGGTGCCGAGTTTGTTTTCCAAATGAGGAAAGCAGACTCGGCATTTTTTTTTGTTTAAAAGTGAAAACGAAAATGCCGGAGAAAGATTTATGCGATCAAAAATTGGCTGGTTATCTCTCGGTATGTGTCTTGGCTTTATGCTTGGCGGCATTATCCTTTTCCTTCTATTTAAAAACCCTCCGGAGCAAGTACGCAAAGATGATTCAAAAGAAATCCTGGATTTCGTCATTGGAGAATGGACGAATCCGGAACCTGACTCAATTCTGGTTGCAGGTATCATCCATCGCGACAAATCCGGAATATTTCAGTTGCGGAAAATTCCAGACACAGTCCGTGCTCTGGCATCTCACATCGAAGCATATTGTAAAATTCCGAAAGGCGTGGTAATTGCACAATGGATCCTAGAATCAAAGTGGGGACTATGCAGTTTGGGAGCGGAGAATTACTTCGGAATGACATTGGCAGCGGTGAAAAAATACATGCAACAACCGAAGTATGTTATACAACAGGACAAAAGGTTTGTGAACGGAATTGCGATTCCGGAGATTGTCCGCTTTGCTCGCTTCAAAAATATTGCGGAATGTTTCAACGTGTACGGACAATACATTCAGGGTTCAAAGCTCTACGCGAACGCATTCAAACATTCGGATCAGCCGGAGAAATTTGCAATGGAACTCGCTAAGCATTACGCAGCGGATCCGGAATATGCAATAAAGCTGGTCACGCTCATGCGAAGATACAAACTGGAGTAAAACATGATCACAGGTAGAACGACATTGCTCGGACGGCAGAGAGAATATCAACTTCGCCTTGAGACTTTGAAAATTGAAATCGACACTGCAGCGAAGGGAATCATTCTTCACTTCGAGCCGCTCGATCAAGATCTCGAATATGTGAAGAACATTATACCGGAACGGTTGAAGGTGAACGTGTCGACAATCGAACGCAAGATGCGCGAGCTTAAGAAAATATCTATTGAGATTGAAGTGATAGAAAGGGAACTCGGACAAGGATAGTGAATGAACCGCGCTCTTTATATTCTTGCCAACACATCGATCACCCTCAGCATATTACTCACGCCCTGGCTGGAAGATCTGCTGAAGCTTTATTTAATAACCGCGGTGGTGCTTATAACGCTGACGATCAATGTGGCGTTTCGAATCAAGTGGCTGCTGGATATTATTGTTGAGCATCTCGTGCAGGCAGTGCTGCAAAAAGTATTACAAGATCAGGATATACAAAAGATTATGCATTGGAAATTTGAAGCGATGAAAAAGAAAGTAGGGGCGAGGTGACCTCGCCCGTACGGAGAATGCGATGAATAAAAAAGAAATCGTGATTTTTGGAAGCGAAACGGATTTATCCAGTCAGGTATTAAAAATCGGTCAAGCCGATCCGGTTGTACCGCTGGAATTTGACCTCCTCGTCGAAGGTGCAGCATATCCAAAAGCAAAAGACATCAATGGAAAGATTCAGCCATTTATTATCACAGCGGAGCATATTGATTCTGCCGTAAGGCATCTTGCTCAAAGACGAGAACGCGCGCCCAAAAGAGATCTCGTTGTGGACTATGAGCATCAGACTTTAAAAGACATTCAAGCTCCGGCTGCCGGCTGGATGAACGGTCTTGTCTCTATAGTACGCGATGGCAAGAAAGTATTGCGCGCACAGATGAGCGAATGGACAAGTAAAGCGAATGAATATTTAAAGAATCATGAATATCGATATGTCTCACCTGTCTTTGCTTTGAATGGAAGAGATAAAGTCACCGGCGAGATTTTCCCCTGCATGATTCTCAGTGCTGCTCTCACGAACGAACCTTTGATCGACGAATTACAGCCAATAGTAGCTAAACAATATTTTCAAACCATTTCAGGAAAGGATACCAGTATGAACGAAGTCATTAAAAAACTCTGTGCGTTTCTCGGGATTGCCGAGACCGCAGACGAACAAACGGTTGCGGCGAAGTTTACGGAATTCGCAGCGAACGTAAAGACAGCCCTGGCTGCTACGACCGAGATCGCAGCAAAAGATGTGCTCATGTATATCTCGGGCGCCAAGATCGCCATTGCCGCCAAAACCGATCTCGTAAAAGTGATCTGCGCGAAAGATGGCGCGACGATCGAGGAAGCTACCGCAATTCACATCGCTGCAAAAGAGAGCGCGGCAAAAGTAGTAACGCTCCAAACCGAACTCGATGCATTGAAAACGAAGGAAGTCAATGCGGCAGTCGACGCGATTGTTGCAAAAGGAATTACCGATGGCAAGATCACTCCTGCGACAAAAGATGCGATGCGCATTTTTGCCGCGAAAGACATAAAAGCATTCGAGACGTACCTTGCGGCCGCGCCGGTGATTCTGCCGAGCGGAAAGCTGCCTGAAGGCGGTGAACAGATCGTTGCTGGAAAAGATGGATTGACCGATGCTGACAAAGCAATCGCAGCAACCTTCAAGCTGAAACCTGAAGATGTTGCAAAATACAATCCGGCGAAGAAGTAGAAAAGTAACGAGTTTCGAGTATCGAGCAAAATAAAATATCTATTCACATTTTTAAAGGAGTTTAATATGATACACAGTTTGATTATTCTGGCGCTGCTTTTCGGAGCTGCGCTGTTGATTCAGAAGGTCACCGGCGGAACGGTGTTTCCATTTGCGATGACGGTATTGGCTCAGGACTGGACGGGTTCGGAACGCGAAGGTGAATTCTTTTCTTATCCTGTTCTCACCGGAGTATTAATTTATGAAAATGCAATCGTTGTGCTCGATGCAGCCGGCTATGCAAAGCCTGGAGTCCCCGGCACAGGTCTTATTTGTTGCGGACGATCGACGCAGCAAATAGATAATACGCTTGGTCAATCCGGCGATCTGTTTGTGCGGGTAAAACGCGGCGTCTTCGCCTACAATAACAGTGCAGCCGCAGATTTAATTGCGCAGACTGAGATCGGAGATGCATGTTATATCGTCGACGATAACACAGTCGCAAAGACGGATGGCGTTGGTACACGCAGCGTTGCTGGTAAAATTGTTGACGTCGATGCAAGTTATGTCTGGGTATTGATGCCGGGCAATACGATTTCGATCAGCGGCGATTTAGTCTCGACAAATAATCTCAGCGATGTGACGAGCAAACCCACTGCCCGCGCGAATCTCGGCGCAAACCTTGTCGCATTAACGCTCGATGTTGCTCTTCTTAATGGCACGGCAGTATATCGCATTGCATCGCCCGTTGCCGGAACGATTACGAAAATACAAACGAGTTTGAAAGCCGCTCTCGGGACCGGTAATGCAACTTTGACCGGTCAGATCGCGGCGGTAGCAATTACAACCGGCGTCGTTACATTGGTTCAAGCCGGATCAGCCGCAGGTCAGGTGAACGTGTGTTCTCCTTCTGCTGCGAATACGGTCGCGATTGGAAGCGATATTAATTTTACCGTCGGCGGTTCAAATTCGGTAGCGACGGGATGCACGGTTACAATTTTGATTGCGACATAAAAACAACCCCACCCTTCCCTCCCCTTAGAAATAAGGGGAGGAGATTGGGTGACTGGGCGATTGAGTGATGGAAAATAAAAAACAAAACAAACAATTTAAGGAGAAGCAGTATGAAACGAATTTTGAAATGGACTTTGATCGTGCTTGCGTTTGTCGCATTCTTTGCGCATCCGGCGGGCGCGGTCGGAATGCTTGCAGCGGGAATAGTTATTAATCCTGCAAACATCCAGGGACTTTATAAATCATGGAACACGATTTTTAATCAAGCGCTCTCTGCAGCCCAGCCGCAATGGCAAAAAATTGCGATGGAAATTCCATCGACAACATTGGACCAAGGATATGCATGGCTTGGCGCGTGGCCGAAACTGCGCGAGTTCATCGGCGAACGCCAGATTAAAAAATTAGCAGCAAATAATTATACTATTAGAAATAAAACATTCGAAAGCACCGTGCAGGTCGAACGCGCTGCAATTGAAGACGATCAATACGGTGTCTATGGAATGATGATGGCTGCTATGGGAACGTCCGTTCGGCTGCATCCGGATGAACTTATATTCGGATTACTCAACGGTGGATTCACTACTATAAAAAGTTACGACGGTTATACTCTTTATTCGGCCAATCATGCGAGTGGATCAAATACAGCTGTAGCCGCATTGAGTTTCGCAACCGGAGGCAGTTATGCAATTGCCAAAGCCGCTTTGGGACGTGTGAAGGATAGTGAAGGACGCCCGCTCTTCTACGGCAGCGAAAGAGATATTCTTGTTGTAGGTCCGGAAATGGATGAAAAAGCACGGACCGGTTTGAATGCTGATTTTATTTCTATTGCCAGCGGCAGCACTCAAAACAACCCGTGGAAAAATTCAGCCGACTTAGTTGTAAGTCCGCAGATCACAAGCGCAACGGCATGGTTCCTTATCCGGCCATTTGCCGGTTTGATGCCGCTCATTCATCAGACGCGTATTGCTCCGGAATTTGTCGAGAAGACAAATCCGAATCAGAGCGATCTTGTCTTCATGCATGATCTCTATATTTATGGCGTGCGTGTAAGATGGAATGCAGGTGTCGGTTTGCATCAGCTCACGTATGGTAGCACAGGCGCAAGCTAAACCCCCTCTATTTCTCCCCCTAGAAAAGGGGGAGAGTTTTAAGGATGCTGAACGTCTCGTCGGTTCCCAATAGCCGGCGGGACGGTGAGCCTCCTTCAAGTCCGGAGAGGAGTAACACCTCTCCGGATTTCTAAAAGATAAAGCGGACACGATGTATCGTGTCCCTACAAAAGCGGGCATAATATATTGTGTTCCTACAAATAAAAATATCATGTCAAAAAAAGTAGGCATATCAGCTACATGGGTCGGCAGCGTTCTTTCGCATTCCAACGCCGTGAGAGCAGCATTTCTTAGTGGCATGCCTTCAGGTTGGGATTTCGATTTGATTATCGATGCAACTAGTTATGCACAAATCAACAACCCGCCCGACTATTATAAATGTGACAATGGTAGTAATTTCGGAGAATACTTAATTGCCAATAATTATTTAATCGCTGTCGAACCCGTCTCAGCTGCTTTTTCAGATAAATTCAATATTGATCAGATGCATGATGCCGGCATCTATATTGTCGCAGGGCATGATGCAGACGATAATAATCGTTATGCTGATCCAATTACATATCCACAAGCACCACCATATCTTTATAGTGCGATTACCTGTGGATGGGGTGAAGCGTACAATACTATGTCATGGGGACCGGGATTAGAGCTTTTCGACTTTCTTTCCGATTGGTTAATAATCGGTGAGAGTATAGCGGTCGGTGTTGTTGCGTCGAAACTTGCAGCGATCATCGATGCGCATCCGGAATATAATTATTACGATGCACGCCAACATCTAAGACAGATATGCAGTCTTTATCCTCTCTGGACGGAAGCGGATGGTTTTGGACGTCCAGATATTACAAAAAATATTAATACTCTCGATTTGGGCATACCTACCGAAATTATCGCGACAAAAAGCTTGGATAATTTATCGGTGATTCTTTCCTGGGTAGACTTCAAAACTACACGCTGGATGAAGACACGAGTAACTTCTGATAGTGGAGAAATTGTTTACGAAGGATCGTTCCAATCTTGCCGATGGTTCAGTGATATAGTGGGATCGAAAACGTTTACGATCCAATCCGTTGATGTTGATGGCAATCTTTCGGCCGCATTAGCTTGCGCGAAGATCACAGTGATCGGACTTCTGCAAACAAGAATTCCAGCTGCATCGATCGAAGCGGAAGCTGCACCACAGTATGATGGTTATTGCACGCAGGATGGATCTGCCGACGGCGATATTGCACCGGCGCGGATAAGTCTCGAGCAGCTCCGCCAGCTTACCGGCGATTCTGAAACAATCGTTATTCAATCCGTCATCGATGAGGCGATAGAATGGGCTGACGATCATATAAATAGTTATGCCGCCAAAAAATATATTGTGCCGATGAATCCCGTTCCATCGAAGGTGAGAAGTCTGAGCGCAGATCTCGCGACGTTTAAATTGTTTGAAAAACGATCCATGAATACCGGCGGCGATGTGCCGGAGACATATCGTAAAATGTTCGACAATTCAGATTCCTTTTTACAAAAAGTAGCTGCTGGCAAAGCCGTAATTGATGGAGCAATAACTCCACCCGCAAGTGTGACAAACACGGGTGGATGGGTTGGCGGTAAGAAAAGAATAGAATGGTGATGAAAAAAAATGAGTGATTGGGAGATTGAGTAATCGGGTGAGTGGGAGATTGAGTGAATTGGTGATTGGGTGATTGAAAAGATAAAATGAAAATTCCAATATTTGAAAAAACAGGACGCAAGGCAGCATTTAAGGACCCGGGTGCGGGTCAATTCGGTTTTTCAATGATAACTGTCGGCAGCTCTGCGAATAATGCGATAACAAATTGCGGCGGCATAAGCAGCAATAGTTATGTTTCGCAAATGACCGGCTATAGAATATCCGCAGCGGGTGAGGGAGACTTCCGATACCTCTATGCAGATCAAATGCATGTAAAAGTTTTTGTTACAGATATAGAGCGGGCAATGAATGGTTCGGAGATTATTTCCCCGTCAAGCAGTCCGGTAGCGGCTGACTTTACAGTCCCGTCTGCAGGCGCATCATCGCCATTAGTTGTGCAAGAATTTGCCAATTTTCTCGGACATGTTTTTGCCCAGGGAGATATTGTTCGTCTGCGGATCATGAGTCGCGCTGATAATACCTCGATCACCGTTGCGGATGTATGGGGAACGGTTATGTACTCATCGAGAAATGCAAATGCAAACCCCACAACACAGACGTATAGTTTTACACGGTCTGCAGCACCCAATGCCGGCACCGGTTCCGGGACAATTCCCAAAGGAACGGTTGCGCTCGATTACGGCGTGAGCGGAAACGGATATTACGAAGTAACTGCTGTCGATGGAGTCAATGGCGCCAATAGTCCATATGCACAAACAGTAACATGGACCGGACATCCCGCAACCGGCTGCGTCGTAAAAGCAAGATTTGGAAATCTTAACGGCATCACTGATGCAGATTTTGGCGGTGCATTAACCGGTTATGGATTTTACGGAAGCAATGTGTATATAAAAGGTAAGGTTGTAATGACCAATCAAGGCTCGATTAATATTTCCGGATTTAATAATGACGCTGGTTTTATAACTGGTGGTGATCTTGGAAATAAGACATATTACAGCAGCACGGCGCCAGTCTCGCCGAGAGTAGGAGATTTTTGGTTTAACACATATGTTCCCGGTCAGTATAAAATGAACCGTTGGAATGGCACGACGTGGGATATTGTCTCGGTCTATATGGACGGTTCTGGTGTATATGCAGGAAATATCATAGCAGGGCAAGTAACGGCGGGAACATTTACAGGGTTTACATTTCAAACAGCGGCTTCGGGCAAGCGAGTTGAGATGCGAAGTTCCGACAATGAGTTGGAGTTTTTTGAGGCGAGTGGATCGAAAGTGAGAATTGGATCGAATGTCTCTTCATCTTTTCCCGGTATAACAATAACTGATGGCGTATTATTTTCTTCTACAACAGTTGATGGTTTAAATGCTATTTATGGCGTCTCGACTGGTTATCCCAATGCTTATGCAGGTGCTTTTCATGCTACTGGGAGTGGGAATAATTATGCTGTTTATGGCTATGCCATCGGTGGAACTTCCAATTATTCTTTCTATGGTGCGGCAGGCGACGTATATAATGCTGGTGCGGGAACTTTCACAGGTGCGGTCACAGGAAGTAATCTTGCAATATCGAATTGGAATACAGCTTATGGTTGGGGCAATCATGCAAGTGCAGGATATGTAACCGGCACACCTTGGACATCTTGGGCTGCACCAGCGAGTCATGGTGCAAGTTTTGGATCACATTCTGGAGCAAGTCTTTATGTCGCCGGATCGTCTGGCGGTGCAGTAACTACACAGGTATATATTATACCGATAACAATTAATGGCGTGACGTATAATCTTTATTCAACGCCCTAAGAGAAACAATGAAACTGAAACGCAATATTATTTATAAACACGAATCATTACAGAAGCATTTGCAAGGAGATTGTCTTCCGATGTCCCATTTGAAGAAAATGTATAAATCATGATACGAGTACCATCATACCAAAAGGATTGTATGAGTTCACCCTCTCCCATTCCACCTGAGATTAATATTATAGTTTTATCTATTGTGAACTCATGCTTTGATGTTACAAGATATGTTCCGATAGATTGACGAGACCAAATGAGAGTATCTGAGAATGTATTGGAGAGTATAGTTGGGACTGGAGCTTTGATTCCGTTTTGATAAACGAGCGCGACATATTCTTTGTAATCTGGTTCTTGCGGAACCGAGACAATGTTATCTTTCTCTTTGCAAGAGATGAGCAGTAAAGAAAGAACGAGAATGAATAGAGATTTTTTCATAACGACCTCCAAAATGAAGTCCGCCGCCTCTCCGAGTCTATCACCGACTAAGGAGAGAGTTACGCAGAAAGACAGCGGACATATTATTTTCAGTTTTTGTTAGGTGCATCAGTCGGTGACGAAACTCTTTAAGAAAGCTAAGAATTGGGCATGAGAAAGTCAAGTTAAAAAGGAGAAACCAATGAAACTCTCTATATTCGAACGACTTATGATCATAAACAATTTGCCGTCCACCGGCAGTATCGAAAATGCGGTCGCCTTGCCGATGATACGTGAAAAGGTGGAAATAAAAAACGATGAAGTGCGCCGCATACAATTGAGGAGTGATGGAAAATCCGGACTCACTTGGAGTGAGAAAAAAGCAAAAGATAAAGATGTTATTTTTGGTAAACTCGAGAAGTCGATACTTAAAAAACATTTTGAACACTTGAGTGCGCAAGGGTGGCTGCCGATCGGGAATTCGGTAATCATATCACTGTATTGTAAGCTCACCGGCGCGTCGGTCGATGCGATAAAAGAATCCGTGATCGAGGATAATGAGGTGGTGGAGAACCCCGTCGCAAAAACAAAGAAGTAATAATGCGATTTGGTGATTGAGCGATTGAGTGATTGGGTGATTAAACAATATGGGTAATTCAAATTTTACAAATCTCAATAGAACTCTCGGCGAGATGCTGGCGCGCGCGGGCGATCTTTCGAAACCCCTCGCAGAAATCGGGATGTTCATGAGTAGTGAAATGAAAAAGAATTTTGATGAAGGCGGCAGGCCCGATACCTGGCCGGAATCCCAGCGTGTGCAAAGACATGGCGGCCAGACGCTGCGAGATAGTGGAACGTTAAGGAACTCGATAGATTATGAAGTAACGCCGGATGGTGTTAATGTCGGGCCATCTGCAGTTGGAAGGAAGCATTTAACCGATCCGAGAATTCTTGCAGCTCTTAATTTTGGCGCTGAGATACAACATTATCAACGACAAGAAATATTTTTCCGCAAAAGAAAGTCAAGGGGAATTCACAAGGGACAATTTAAAACAGGAACGGAAGAAGATGTTGGGCTTCGTGGAATGAAATTCGGTGCGCATGCAACGAAGCTATTCCCTTACAACTATACATATGTCCCAGATGATGCGAGCGAGACAATGGGACAAATTCTATGCGATTATATTATTAGGCAGCCGTCATGATCTCGATTGCAAATACACAGGATGCGCTGATAGCGGATGTAAAAGCGAAAGTCACCGGTCTAAAAACCGTGGACGTGATGGAAGGTGAGTTTAGCGTAAAGACTCTTCAGGAATTGATTATACTTACTCCCTTCGTGATCGGATCATATCGTATGCCAAAGCCTGTTGAGACCGAACGCGATGCTGCAGGCGGAAGCGGAATATTAGAGCATCAGTTTATACTTATCGTCGGAGCTGCAACATTGCTGCGAAAATATAAAGCTCAGCGTAATTGTCTTTCGATCATAGATGACATCAGAACTCTGTACGATGGAAAAGTATTGACGGTCGATGGTGAACCGGTAATGTTTGGTTTAAAATCGATTGAACCTATCGATGGCGGCGATGGGCTTGTGGTGTATGCCGTTGTGTTCTCGGTGTATGATTGAATAAAATTGTGTGATTGAGTGATTGGGTGATTTAGTGATTAGAAAATAAAACGAGGTGAATATATGAAAACAGTACCAGGTGGTTTTAGTTTAGTAGAGTTCGACAGCGATCCGGCGTTTCCAACTGCAACTCAAATAACCAAACTTTTGAAAGCCGGCACAAGTATTGTACCAAAGACACCGACAGAAGAGTTTGCGGATGGCACGATCGGTGCTGTGCTGAAACAAATGGATATTAGCATCCGCAGTGCGAATGTAGATAATGCCGCCGGGTCCGCTTATGCATTGCTGAAGGCTGCAGAGATTGCCGCCACACCATTATATTTTCGGTTTACAACAATATTAAAGCAAGGCGCGTTGATAGATGATTGCGAGTCAGGATTATCCAGCTTTACATTCACCGGTGTAACGGTTGATGTGAGCACAGATTGTGTGGTTGGCACGCATTCGAGAATTCTAACAATAGCAGATAATGCCGGAGTCGGTGTATTGGGTGGTGTGAACTTCGATACGCCTATTAATATTAATGGGACCGTAAGGAATTTCTGGGTCAAGAGTAGTATAGATGTCCCAGCTAACCAATTGAAAATAAATTTTTATTCTCAAGCAGGTGGAACTGGACTTTTCGGATATGCATACTTACCGGCATTATCAGCTGGAGTTTGGACGCTCGTAAATATCACATTGACAATATCCTCCCCCTCTGCAACCGTTATAGCAAGTTGGGGAATTGCGCAGGTGTCGGACTTAGGTGCACTTACTTTAAAGTTCGATGATATGAGATTCGGCATTCCGAACATTATTGTAAATAATGTTTTAGCACAGGTTGAATTTGAAGAGAATGAGATCGGGAAATTTAATGCGATGAAGGTAACAGGCAGCGGAGTTGCAGTGGACGAAAGCCATTTGATAAGTTTGACTATGTAAAACTATTGAGAGATTTAGCGATTGAGTCATTGAATGATTGAGTCATTGAACGATTGAGAAGACAAGCAAATAAATAACCACAAATTAAAAGGAGCAAGTCATGATATTATTTCCAGGCGGTATCAGCAAGTTCGAATTTGCTGCGACAAATAGTTTTCCAGGCACGGAGCTTCAGGGCGTGATGAAAGAGACAAAAATCACATTCAAAACTCCGACAGAAGAAGATGCGGCTGGACGCGTCGGTTCAACCGGCAAATCGGTCGATTTTACGATCGTCTGTAAAGATCTGAATGATACACCATGGGCAACACTTCGCGGATATGAGGCAGCTTCGACACCGTTTTATGTAAAGATCACAGGTATTAATACGGCGCAATCGCTGGTGCTGAAACTTGTGATGGGTATAGTGGAGTTGCAGCCGACCGAAGTCGCCAAAAATTGGAAACGTATTCTGCTGGGATCCGGCTTCGCAGGCAGCGAGACAGATCTGTTGACGCTGACGCTGTCGTAACAATTTGCAGTGCACCTTGGAGGTGCGTCGCAAATAAAGGTAAACGGTAGGGGCGAGGTGACCTTGCCCTTACAATTATATAGGAGCTCGCATGGAACAAAAGATTTATGAAATAGGCGGACGGAAGTTTCGGTTCGCTCTCTCGCTGGATCAGGATGAATTGCTGGCGCCCATCGTTCTTGAGATGTTGAAAGAAAATTCAACTTTGCTTTCTTCATCGGCAAACGCGATGGTCGACATGCAGCAAGAACCGACATCCACATCTTTAAAAACAAATTTATTACAAATCGGCTTCGATGCGATGAAGTTGAATGCATGGGTCTATGCGAAAGGTTACGCGCAAAGGATTATGGCAACCTTATTGGTTGAAGAGGAAAAAGAATTTGATGCAAAGGATATAACTGAGAAGATGATCTTCTTTGGAAAGCAGGATTGTCGCAAAGAGGCCTCGGAGCTGGTCAATCTTTTTTTTCAGAGAAGCGGCGCCTTCGGAGTAAGTACGCCGCAATCTTTGACCAGTCCGATGATGAGTTAGATTGCCCCGTTAGCTCGCAGGACCGGATTGCCTATGAGCTTTCCGGCAACGACGGCACAAAGTTCAATCTGGTGAAGAAAATGAATCTTGAAGATATTTATAAACAGTTATTTATTATGCAAGAAAAAGCAGAACGAAGACCGGCAAAAAATGAAGAGTGATTTGTGATTTGGAGATTGAGTGATTGGGTGATTGAGGAAAGAAGATGTCTCCTGTTAGCGAAGTAAAAACAGTTTTCACAGTTGACCTGGCGCCATTTGTCGATGGGTTGAAAACTATGCTCTCGATGACGGAGACAACCGGTCAACAGCTCAATCAGCTTCTCACGGTTAATGCGAAACCACCGGATTATTCGGGACTCGAAGCGCAATTGAAGGGGCTTGCAGATCGCACCAAAGAATATGTAGGGGCGAATCAAAGCAGCATTGCTTCGAATCAGACTGCTATTCCGGTTGAACAAAATTTAACAAACGAAACCGGCAAAGCCGAAAAAGCATTATTTAAAAAATCCGATACACTGCGCGGTATGCGGCGCGAAGCAATGATGGGCATGGGAGCTTTATCATTTCTCATGATGAGTATGCAGCAAATGGGCGATAGTGCCGATGGCGCCGAGAAGAAAACCAGTTCGCTCACCAAGGGATTAAAAGAAGGCGTAGGGGCAGGATTTGAAGTGGCAATGATGCTCTTGATGGTCAATCCGGAATTGGGAGTTCTCGCAATCGCTATAGGTTTAGTTGTCACTGTCGGTATAACACTCGCCAAAGTGTTTAACGATAACACCGAGGCAATGAACCGACAAAAAGAAGCCCTCGATGAATTATCGGTAGCCATGAGGGGCGTGTCGATAACAGATTTACAATCCTATCGTGATGGCTTGCAAAAAAATATAGATATTCGACAAAAAGATATTAACCAGATGAAAGAACATCTGAAGCAGCATGGAATGATGATAGATGACGAAGGTGAGGCTTTAAAAAAATCTATCAAAAATGAGCAAGAACGTCTTGATACAGAGACTAAACTTCGTGATGCTGCCGATGCAGAATTAAAATCTAAAACAAAAAGCACTGCAGAAGCGATCGCATTTACAGTCAAAGCAGAAGTTGATGCTATTGCCGATAGCCGTAAAAAAGAACTTGCCGACGCAACGCTGACATATAATAAAGAGCAGGACGAATGGAAGGGTCATCACGATGCACTTGTCGCTTCAACCGAAAAACACAATGCGCTAATAGCTCAGATAAACAAAAAATATGACGATCAGGAAAAAGCACAAGCTGACAAGGACCAAAAGGAATCTGATCAGGAAGATCAGAAAGCCGAAAAAGCAGCCGAGCAATTAGCAAACGCAAAACAATCGGCATCGGACTCATGGTTTGAGCGCGATCTGAATACTATGCGCATCCAAGGCATCCAAAAAGGATTGACTCAGGAAGAAATCGATACACAGAGTATGACTGCACAGCGAGCGCGATTGCAAAACAGTCTCAATGTGCTCAATGCGATTATTGATGTTAACGATGCCGGGCAAATAAAGCAGCAGGCAGATCTTGCTAAGCAAATAAGTGCTATCGATGCGAAGATGGCTGCCGACAAAGCGGAAAATGCAAATAAGGTTAAGGCGATAGAACAGCAATTAGTAAGTTACGTTGCCAAACTTGCGGATGAAACAGCTAAACAAAAAGCCAAAGAAATAAAGGCGTGGACTGATGAGCATCAATACATCATTGGTCCTATGAGAGCAGGGATAGCATCATGGGCGGAAGGATTGAAAGGCGCTGCCGTGACATGGAATACTGTCTGGCAAAGTATGAAGGGATCTTTGGTAGATTTTCTTGCGGACTATGTAGCGAAATGGGCAACAGCGGCTATTGCCAATGCCGCAATTAGTGATTCAAGTGCAATTGCAAGCACCACAGCAGTCACCACCTCGATGACAACAATAGCGGCGGCGGCACTTCCCGCTGCAACATTGGTTTCGATAGCAAGTTTCGGAGCAGCAGACATAGCAGCGGATGCAGGTATGGCCACCACCTTCGCGACTTCACAAGTTCTCAGTTTGGTTCCCAAGTTTGCGCAAGGCACACCACCGGAAGGTTTTATTGTTCCACCCGGATATGACAAAGATAATTTTATGATCGGTGTCAGCTCGGGCGAAAAAGTAAATGTGCAATCCGCAATGCGGAATACTTATCTACCGACGATCAACAAACAGACGATGGCCGCTCCGGCAGCATTGAGACAGCAAGATCTGCGAGATGCAGCAGTGGAAGCGGTAAAGGCGCAGATTGCAATATCAAACCAATCCGGAGGCGCATCCGGAGGCGGTGCTGGAAACAATCAGGTGCACCTGAATGTCAATGTGAACACTGTTATTGGAACAGATCAATATGTGCGCGACAATTTAAAACCGGCATTAGAGAAGTTAATGCGAGAGCTTGGTGCTTCCTCAATTGATGAAGTGTTTATTAATAAATGGAAGAATGTTTGAACCCACCCGAACCCCCTCTTGCATCTCCCCCTAAAAGGGGGAGAGAATAGAAAAGGGGAAGAGATGAATCGTAAATGAGAAAAGCAGTTTCAGCAGATTATGATGTGTATGCAATCGCCGCCGGAAAGACGGTCCATTGGAAGGTATCGGTGAAGAAAGTCGCGGTACTCAATGAAGCGCAATCTGTGGGCACGTGGATCGATGTGACCGACCATCTCGATAATACGATGCCGGATAAAATCTCCGAATCGATTGAATTGCTGATGGGACAATTTGCGACGACGGTTTTGAGTTTTAAAGGTCTCGATATTGCATGGTGGAAGGCGAATATTTTTAATGCGACACAATATTTAGAGTTAAAAGTAGAGTTTTGGCTGAACGATTTGACCTCAGATACAATCACTCCTTTTGGCGGATGGATCGATAAGAAAAAAGACGGCAACTGGTGCGTAACGAGCGATGAGGCAACGGATACCGTTGTATTTTCAGTTGCGGGATATTTGGAATATGCAGCACGCACGAGTGCGGTTGCAATAACGATACAAATATTAGATAACAATACAGATGGTGCTTCCCTGGTTGGATTAAGGCTTGAAAAACTTTCAGGACTCTATCTCACCAGTTCCAATGTGACTTACTTCCCACTAAAGAAGGGAATACATTCTCTCCAACTAAGTTACACGGCTGGAACTCCGAATGTATGGACTGCAAGTTTAGATGGCGGCATCGAGGTAACACTTCCGACGACGAATGGGACCATTACACTCGGCAATGGAAATGGATCGGTAGGCGATATTAACGAATTTGATACACAGAAGGTTTTGATCTACATAAAGGTGTTGGAACTTCAACCATTGATTACAGCGGTAACGCAGGGAATTATCCAAAATGTAACGGGCGATGCATTGCCGCAGACATGGTTTAATCATTTTTGGGTTTTTCAATTGCTTCGAAGAATGTTCGAACAAATCGGAATTACGAATTACACGTTCGATAACTTCCGAATTAAGACGTTTGACGGTAGGCGCGTAGTATCATTTTGGGATGTTCCGCCCGGCGATAGTTATTATGATAAACCCAGTGCAATTGCATGTGACAATACGAATAATTTGCTCTGGATCGGAATCAAAGATAGAATTTATAAGCATGATTTATCAACGCATCTCTATACTCTCATTGGCACGCTACCGACCGGCTATGCCATTGTAAAATTATGGAGCGAAGATTCTGCATCCGGATTTATTTGGGGCGTTTGCCGGAATGCGGCAGGCGCGCACAAGATAGTCAGACTTGGCATATCGGGAGCTTCAATCGATACCTATACGATAACGCGCACTACAACTGTAAAAGGTTCAGAGGCGAACTTCGCGCTCGATCTGACAACACGCGGTATCTTTTATCTTAATTGGGTTACATATATCACGACGAATCTTTTTCTTCTAAACACTCTCACGGAAGTGACTCACACAACGGCTGATGCAAGCGGTCAATCGTTGAACTGGCCTGCATTCTGCGATGGCTCGGGGAATTATTATTATCAGATAATTTTTAGTACTGATTTTACAAAAGTATCATATAGTGGCGGGACATTTCATTTAACCACAATGCATGCTCATTGCGATGTTCCGATTCTCAGGGCGGTGTATTCTCACACGCTTGGATTGTGGATGGGAGCAAAGTGTTACCTGGCGGATTACGAGACCATATTCACTACATACTGGGAGTTTGTGAAATGGGACCCAGTGGCAAACAATTCTCTTACAGACGAGTCTTCACTTGTTGACTCTTCGCAATTAGAACCGGTCGGATTTGTTGCCGCTGAATATGTTGTTCCTGGCGAAGCGAATGCATGGGTCTATTGGTTTGACAAAGGTGCCGTTCAGCAAAAAATCCATAGAATAAATAACACCACGGATGGTGATTCAGCTACCCAAATTGGTGATCCTTTGCCGGTAGGTATTAATGTCGACGAAGTAGTTTCCGCAAATCAAGTTTGTTGTGATACGGTCAACAATAGGTTAATTGGTCTTTCACTTCCCCTTGGATTGTTATTCGAATTCGCTTCTACCATCTCGATGTATATCGCAGCAGAAGCCGATTACAGTTCCACAACAATTTACGACGCATTGAAAGAGCTTTTTGGTTTCAATCTTATGCCTCGCATCAGCGGTCAGAAGCAAGCGTTTGCTTATAGACGATTCGATGAGAATGGATTGCCCGTCACAACAGGTAATACAGTAACGCTCGATGCGGACAAGGCAAAGAATATTTCAGAAGATACCGGTTATGGAGACGCTTATGATGTCGTCACTGTCGATAATGGCGTGAATAGCGTTTCGTGCGATGCAAATGGATTTGATGCGGTTGCGATGGGAGACGACAAAGAGCTTCAAGTTTCTTGCAGATTCATCGCCGATAATTTACTGAAAGACTTTGCTGATTGGTATTACAATTATTGGAAGACGAGCAAGACTCGCTATCAGGTTCCGACGCCGGTAATTCCTTTTTTCCAGTTTGAACCCTTCGATGGAGCGAACCTGGATTTCTCCGGAAAGATAAATACACTTGTAGAATCTGTGCCGGCAAGCGGACCTATTATTGGGCAGGGTATCTCGCGAGATGGAACGACTGAATTTGAGGTGGTAGTATGAGTAATCCAATTTTCGTTTTTGAAGGTGTGAAAGCCGCGACGTTGACAGCGTCTGCAGGAAGTGCAACCGGCTTCCCGACCACACAATTGCAGGACGATCGATATGATACGCTATGGAAGAGCGGATCGGCTGCACAGAATCAAACACTGCAGGCACAATTTATAATCGCAAAAAATATAGATAATGCACTAATTGCTAATCATAATCTTGCGAACTTGGGACTAACATTATTAGAGATAGACGTAGCTACAAATGGATCGGATTGGAAACAGGTGGCAACCTTAACGAGTTTTCCTGATCCATTATATATTCCATTCACTAACACTTTTAATGCATATGCACGATTAGCATTTGTAAAATCGAGCGCATTAAGTGCTATACCGCAAGTTGGGTTATTATATTTTGGTGCGCGTGCAGATATGTCGCTCTATCTTAATTCTCCTGAGCGCGGCCCCCAGGCAGATGCCGTGGTAGTAGAATCGATGAGTGGATTAAAATATGGATCATCTATGCACGGTGACCGCGAGACGTGGATGATAAACTCTAAAAGTTTGACAGCCTTGCAGCTCTATGGATGGGTTCGATTAGTGAGAGCTGTGAATGGGATGCAATATCCTTTTTGGTTCTGCGATATGGACGGCAATTGGCACTTCGTACGTTTTAAAAAGAACTATTTGCCGTGGGTCGGTAAAGGCAATGTCGCATTTCCTGTAAGTGGCATCGAGTTCGACGAGGAACGCGTAGGCATCGCAACGAGCTTGCCGGGCGGGTATACCGTCCCAGCACCGGCTTGAAGCGAGGCTGAATCGTCTTTGAACTGCCTTTGATGGTCGGTAAATTTTGCGAAAATTTGGCAGACAATATTCTTGAATCACTCCTGACAATCTGTCAAGTGTCCTAAATTGGGACTCTCAAATAATGTGATGGGTACCATGCTTTAATGTGATCGCGTACATTAATGAAGAGTCTTCCTCTTCTCTTCAATCCCTTTCTTGACACTACTACGTTTTTCTCGTACTATGCTTGTGAAAAGAGTTATTTTATCCTTTCGATTATTTCTATGGGGCAGAAGATTATTATTCAATTAGACTTCATGACGACAGTTTTTTTTGTAGACCAACCACCATTTTGGGAAACGTTGTATTTCCAGATTATGCTGATTGGTATTCTCGCTCTGATTGGATATGCATTCTATTTTCAGCGAAAGCGTCGTCGTCGATCCTTACAGCAACAAAATGTATTTACACGGCAATTGATTGATTCGATGGAAGCAGAACGAAAACGCATAGCTACTGAATTGCACGACAGCATTGGCCAGGAGCTTCTCATCATTAAGAACAGGGCATTGTTGGCATTAAGTGATCTGAAGAATAAGAAAAATGTGCGAGAACAACTCGATGAGATTTCTCATACAGCATCGCAAGCAATCCAAGGAACCAGAGAGATCACGAATAATCTTCGTCCCTACCAGATTGATAGATTAGGATTGAAGAAGTCGCTCGAATCGATTATCAATAGGGCAGCGCAGACGACGACGATTTCCTTTGCATCAGATATCGATCCCATTGATAATCTTATTCCAAAAGAAATGGAAATTCATGTCTATAGAATTATACAGGAATGCGTCAATAATATCATCAAACATGCGCATGCGACTGCCGGAAAAGTTACCATCAAGCGATGGTATAATCGATTGAACATTGACGTAGAAGATAACGGTACCGGATTTGATGTTTCACAGCAGCGAACTCAAAATGAACGCGGGATAGGATTACAGGGAATTGTAGAACGTACTCGATTTATTGGAGGAACGATGAGAATTGAATCGAACCCTGGAAAAGGAACCAGAGTATTAATAACAATTAAAACGTACGATAGAATAGATGGCGAAAACTAAATTACGAATCATCATCGCAGATGATCATCCGATATTTCGCAAAGGCCTACTCTTAGCAATTGGATCTGAACGTTCCATAGAAATCATCGGTGAAGCGGAGGACGGACAACAAGCACTGCATCTTACGGAAAAACTCAAACCGGATGTCATCGTACTTGATATTGAAATGCCGGGATTGACCGGTCTTCAGGTTGCAGAGGAAATCATCAGGCGACATCTCCCATCTCATATTGTCTTCTTAACGATGTACAAAGAAGAAGATATGTTCAACGAGGCGATGGATCTTGGAGTGAAAGGGTATGTACTGAAGGAAAGCGCAGTAAGTGATATTGTTGCCGCTATCAAGACCGTTGCAAATGGACGGTACTACCTCAGTCCGTCTATCTCAGAATACCTCATCAGCAGAGGTGATTACGCCCGTTCACTGCTCAAGAAGAAACCTCAGTTGGAGAGCCTCACAGCCACCGAACGCAAAGTACTACGCCTCATCTCGGGAAACAAAACGAGTAAAGAAATCGGAGATGAGTTACATATCAGTTATCGGACCGTCGAGAATCATCGAACCAATATCTGCAACAAGCTTGAAATCCACGGAAGTCATTCCCTCCTCAAGTTCGCAATCGAATATAAAACGGTTTTGTAGGTATATTCAGGATCTCGATATTGCGGAGTTCAATATCAAGAACAAAAAACAAGAGAATCGTGCTTAAATGTGATATAATGAAACAAAGTAATGAAGCAAAGATTTAAAATTATTAAGAAGTTAATGTTATTTTATGACCATTATTTTTGTCTCCATAGTATTTCCATCTTTGAGGCAGGGGTTTGAGAAAAACTCTTTCTTTTGGTCTATCTCATAAAATCAACGGCTAGTTGTTGCCGTCCTGAAAAAGCTTATCAAGAAAATGGTAGTCCGGAAGGGATGAGGTGTCGATACAAATATTTTTTTTAAGATAAGACGTTTAGAAAGCCTCATAATTTCGCTACAATTGCAACTTCTCGTGGGTCGAGCGAGCAAGTTTCATTGCTCTTTATCCTCACCTTCTATTTTTCAACATTTTTTGATTTTGAAGAGGATATAAAGTACATTTGTACAAATAATAATGGTTATGTACATTCGGCATTGACGATGATAAGAGTCTTGCCGAAAATTACCACCAGATGATGTCTTGGTGATTCTTCAGAAGATTTTATTGTTGAATGCCATAATGCACATCTCGGTGAAAAAGGGGAACAGAGGTAAGCATTGCATCGTATGCACATGCGAATATCCATTCTGCTGTTGTCTCATTCATCATTTCTGATATTCCCGCGCAGTATGCAGAGATGTATATCCGGCGCTGCTGTGACTGTTATCACCGTAAGAGAAAAGGAATATGGGTTATTTCCTTGTGGAACTCTTCCAACTACAGTTACGCGATTATTCATTCTCATCTTATAGATACTTTTATGAAGCCTATTTCTATAATGCTTCTTCTCTTTATTTTGTTCATTGCTTGCAGTATTGAGCAGCAGAAAAAGCTGGTATGAGACTATAGTATTGTAGATTTTGTTGGAGTTACACTATGAAACATATGACCAAAACAAAGGCTCAACTTCTTAACGAAGTTGCTCGATTGCGCAAGCGCGTAAAAAAAAATGAGGCCGCATCAAACAAAAGGACAAAAACAGTACTACTGCCTTTTACTGAGTTATACAATCTTCTTTTCAATAGTATTCATGATGAAATATTTGTCTATGAATTTCCCAATCAAGGGGGGGTGCCTTCTAAGTTTCTCGAAGTGAATGGAGTTGCCTGCAAACAATTAGGGTACACCCGGAAGGAACTTCTCCAAAAAAGTCCATACGACATTCATGCCCCCGAGACCATCCCTCACGTTGAAGCGATGATGAAAAAACTTATGACACAGAAATATATGGTGTGGGAAGGGATACATCTTGCAAAAAATGGTCATAGAATTCCAGTTGAGGTGAGTAATCATTTATTTGAGTTGAAGGGAAAACCAACAGTTATATCGGCGGTTAAGGTTATCAGTTCTCGTAAACGTGCCGAAGAAGCTCTCCAACATGAACGCAACTTTCTCCGTGTACTGATTGACAATTTGCCGGATCTATTTTATTACAAAGATGAACAAGGCCGTTATATTCTCAACAATCCTGCACATTTGCGTTCGATTGGGGCGAAGTGTCAGGAAGATGTAGTTGGAAAAACCACATTCGATTACCACCCCCGTGAATTAGCAGAAAAATACTTTGTAGACGAGATGAAGGTTGTTCAATCCGGCGAGGCGATGATCCGTAAAGAAGAGTTATGTTTTCGCAGGGATACGGGTAAAATGCATTGGCATCTTACAAGTAAAATACCAGTCAAGGATAGCAAAGGGAAAGTAACAGGTTTTATTTGCATCAGCCATGATATCACCGAGCAGAAACGAGTGCAGGAAGCGCTTGAACATGAACGCAACCTTCTTCGAACATTGATTGATACTATGCCTGAACTAGTCAATTATAAAGACTTAGAAGGTCGATATCTTCTCAACAATCTTGCGCATTTGCGGTCTCTTGGAGTCGAACATCAGGAGGATGTGCTGGGGAAAACAATGTTTGATTTCCACCCCGCCGAATTAGTGCAGCAGTATTACGAATATGAAATGCAGGTTCTTAAGACTGGGGAAGCAGTGCTCGATAAAGAAGAGATAGTTTTTCACCACGATACCGGTGAAAAACATTGGCATCTTACCAGTAAAGTTCCGCTGAAGGATAATCAAGGGAAAGTGGCAAGCTATATTACGATTAGCCGCGATATTACTGACAGGAAACATTACGAAGAAACACTCGAGCATGAGCGCAATTTGCTCCGGACATTAATCGATAATTTACCCGTCCTCATTTTCTCGAAGGATACTGAAGGGCGATATGTCCTCAATAATCTCCCGCACCTTCGGTCCATCGGAGTACAACGTCAAGAAGATGCCCTCGGCAAAACAACGTTTGATTTCAACCCGCCGGAATTAGCAAAGCAGTATTCCGAGGATGAAATGAAGGTTGTTCAAACAGGTCAGGCATTGTATGAAAGGGAGGAGCTAGCGTTTCATCGAGATACAGGTGAACAGCGCTGGCATCTCACAAGTAAAATTCCCTTGGTCGATAGTCGGGGGAAGGTTATCGGCATGGTTGGTATCGCAAGCGACATCACGGAAAGAAAAAATGCCGAAGCCGAACGTGAACGGATGATCAAAGAACTTCAAGATGCCCTTGCCGATATCAAAACACTAAGCGGGCTTGTTCCAATCTGTGCAAATTGTAAAAAGATTCGTGATGATAAAGGATTCTGGACACAAATTGAATCGTATATTCAAGAGCGATCGCAGGCTCGCTTTAGTCACGGTATTTGCCCTGATTGTATAAAGAAACTCTATCCAAACGTCAAACAAGAGAATTGAAACGAACCTGGGCGTAAGGGAAAAAATGAAAAATATTATTCAATTATTCTTGATTCTCTTCACCTTATCGACCAATCTGTTTGCCCAAGCGGATAACATAAAATTTAACCATTTGACCGTCGAAAATGGTCTTTCTGAAAGTAAGGTGCAGTGCATCCTGAAGGATCGGTACGGATTTATGTGGTTTGGTACTGGATACAACGGCTTGAATCGTTATGATGGCTACAAGTTTGTCATTTATAAAAATGACCCTAACGATCCTCATAGTCTTTCCAATAATATTATCAATAATCTCTTCGAGGATCATGAGGGTAACCTCTGGATTGGGACCATTGATGGACTATCTCTGTACGATAGAAAATTGGATCGTTTCATCGTTTACCAGAATAACGTTGACAATCCTGTTAGCCCCAATTATAGCATCCACGGGATTTACCAGGACCGCGAAGGCGCGCTTTGGATTGGCACAGAGAATGGGTTAGATTGTTTTAATCCTTCCACATCGACATTCGTCCATTACCGGTACGACCCTCTTAATCCGAATACGATAAGCAATAATTTCATCTGGGATATTACAGAGGATGATCTGGGTCGTCTCTGGATCGGCACACAAGGCGGATTAAATGCTCTTGATGAAAAAACAAAAAAAATCACGCGATACATTAATGATCCATCGAATCCGCACAGCTTGAGCAATAACTCTTGTTCCAAGTTATACAAAGACAATGAGGGGAATATCTGGATTTTAACGCTTGGAGGCGGCTTGAACCGTCTAAACCTCAAGACTGAAATTTTTACGCGATACCAGCACAATGAGTCTAATCCCAACTCCATCAGCGTGAATAGAGGTTATGGTCTCGCCGGTGATGGCGAAGGAAATTTGTTTATCGGCACGGAAAACGGCGGATTGAATGTTTTCGATACAAAGACTGGACGCTTCACTCACTACATTCCCGATATCGACAACCCTGCCAGCATAAGTAGTTTCTCTTGTCCAGCTGTATATTACGATGCAGAAGGTACATTATGGGTAGGCACGGAAAATGGCGGAGTGAACTTTTCGAGTCCATACCTTCAGAGATTCATACACGTTGAAAGTACTAAAAAGGGATTAAATAGTCCTATTGTGCTTGGTTGCATGGAAGATCGCTGGGGCAACGTGTGGATCTGTACTGACGGCGGCGGGCTGAATTACTGGGATCGAAAAACAAATCGGTTTTCGAATTACCGGTGCAACTCTAAATATCCCGCCAGTCTGGGATCCGATGCTGTGCTGACGATATTCGAAGACAGCCGCGACAGACTTTGGGTGGGGACATATTTGGGCGGTCTCAATCTGTTTGACCGGTCCACGGGTAGATTCACTCGTTTCCTGCACAATCCCCAAGACAGTAAAAGTTTGCCTAATAATAATGTCAGAAAAATATTCGAAGATCACCAGAAGAACTTGTGGGTCGCTACGGATAACGGGCTTGTCCGGATGAATCCGGATGGAAGAACATTTACTTCGATTTCCGATATCTGTAAATCAAATTTAAATATGACCAATTTGACTGCATTGGTTGAGGACAAAGAGGGAAAGCTCTGGGTTGGTGGTTATGGTATCAATCTGTACTGTATCGACCCAAACCAGCGCACGGTTGACCATTATCAGAACGAACCGAATAATCCGAAAAGCCTTAAAAGTTCAAATGTTCTTAGTCTCTATATCGACAGTAAAGACAATCTCTGGGTTGGAACTAATTACGGTTTAGATCGATTCAAACCCAAAGACCGGACATTCGATCATTTCACCCAACAAGATGGTCTTCCAGACAATAAAATCGTTAGTCTTTTGGAAGATGGTCAAGGAAATCTTTGGATTGGAACAGCTAAAGGTCTATCGATATTTAAAGGTGCGATTCAGCTTACCCCTAAACCGGAATTCCACAACTACGACATCAGCGATGGACTTCAGGGTGGTGAATTCAGAGTCGGCTCCTGCTTTAAAACTAAAAGCGGCGAAATGTTGTTTGGTGGCAACAACGGGTTCAACATATTCAATCCGGACAGAATTATAAACAATTCCATGGTACCGAGGGTCGTTCTTACTAATTTCAAGATTTTTAACAAGGATGTACCCATTGGTGAACACGGTTCACCTCTTCAACAGCAAATTGGATTATCGGACTCTTTAGAATTCTCTTATGCAAATGATGTCATCACGTTTGAATTTTCTGCTTTGAATTTTCTGCTTCCCGAGAAAAATCAGTACGCTTATAAGATGGAGGGATTTGAAAAGGAATGGAATTATGTTGGTACAAAACACACCGCGACCTATACCAATTTAGATCCTGGAGAGTACGTTTTCCGGGTGAAGGCTTCCAACAACGATGGCATCTGGAATGAAGAAGGAACGGCTATACGAATTACGATAACACCTCCTTGGTGGCAGACTCTTTGGTTCAGAGTCATACTGCTTGCTGTTATGGCAGGCGTTGTCTTCTGGGTCTACAAGTGGCGTGTGCAAGCCAGAGATCTAGCAGCACAAAGACGGATGGATACAGCCCTTACAAAGGAACGCAATCTTCTACGTACATTAATCGATAACATTCCGGATGCAATTTATGTAAAAGATACCGCCTATCGCAAGACCATCGCCAACTTAGCCGATGTCCATAATATAGGCCTCCGATCTGAAACAGAAGTTTTAGGCAAAGACGACTTTGAATTATTTCCGAAAGAATTAGCGGAAGGTTTTGTTGCTGACGACCGAACAGTGATACAAACCGGACAGCCGGTGATCAACAGAGAAGAATATGTGATTGATGAACAGGGCCAGAAACGTTGGCTGGTCACTTCAAAGATTCCATTACGAGATGAAGAAGGTCAAACCATTGGTCTGGTTGGTATTGGCCGCGACATCACTGAACGTAAAAAAGCAGAAGTTGAACGTGAACGTCTTATCGCCGAACTTCAAGATGCGCTTGCCGACGTTAAGTTGTTAAGTGGATTGGTTCCTATCTGTGCGAGTTGCAAGAAGATCCGTGATGATCAAGGATATTGGACGCAAATCGAATCATATATCCAAGACCGATCAGATGCGAAGTTTAGCCACAGCATTTGTCCGGACTGTGCAGCAAAACTCTACCCAAACTATAATATAAAAAAATAATAAGTCATATTGAGTTGTAGAAGCTCAATAGAAATGACAGGGTGAAGTATCGCTCGAAGGAAAGACGGAACGAGCGTAGCGAGTGGAGTCTTTCCTTCGATTACCTATTTTTTCTGAACCCACTGCTGTCATAGAATACACCGCTTTTCGTTTTAACGCAAGAGTTTTTTCTTTATGCCGCATAGCAATACTACAACCGACAAACTTTTTACGCCACGGATGGTTTGTCACAGGAGAAACTAAGGGTTGACTCTTTGGATGTGGGCGAGAAGCACATACTTGAAAGTCCAATTCATGTTCATTCCAGAATATATGCAAAGAGCCATCGAGCCACTGCCGCAGGAGCAGCGTAGGGCACGGAGGTGGCAGAGGTACTTCTGAGCGAAGAAACTGAATAAACTGACTGTGCAGAGTAATGGTATAGTCATTATAGACCTTCCGCGTCTCTTTCGAATATCCTCGATGAGAACTCGTGCCCCGCGGAGTCGATGCACCAGTCCACACTTCTGCCTGTGTTCGGTAGCGGGTTAACACACGATACATCTGCCGCTCGCTGAGATGTATGCTCTCGGCTGCGTCTAACACGGTGATTTTGCCTTCTTTGATCCGTACTGTCATTTTCAATCGGTTTCCATCTCTTTCATGCTCATTGTTATGGTTTGTCCCATTCCAGAAGCCCTTTCTCTTTTGAGGACTTCTAACATACGCAAACCGGACATTCTTAATGAGCTATTACAGACACTGAAAAAAATCCTTTTCATCATTTGCTTTTTTAATTGGAGTTCCTTATTATCTAACCGACCATGGAAATGAGAGATACTGAAAAAACTTTGAACTTTAGTTGTCAAGTTACATAAGAGAATTCAATTACATGGCAGCACAAGTCAAAATTCCATCTCCAAATATACCATCCGTTGTTGCTGTATCATCAGACTTGCCGCCGGTCGTTACCGAGGCACAAAAAATCCTGAAAGAGATGGCATCTCAATTCCCAAAGACAGTTACGGGACTTGAGCGGCAGATGATGATTAGTGATATCATGACGCGGACTGATGAAACAACGAAAATGAAGCTGTTGGCTCTGGTGAATCATTTTCTCACTCGTATGTTTACGATCAACGCTTCTGATATTGATATGGGAGGATATGGTTCGCAAGGCTATATCTGGTATCGAGTGTATGGTTCAAAAAGATCAGATCCATCGCTTGGAAAATATTCACAGGACGAAATTAATGTTCTTATCCAAAGCATTGTTGGAGAACGGCAAAGAGCATTTCTATTTGAGAACAGAAATCTTGACTTCTCTCATATGCTTTATATGGAAAGTTCAGATTTCAGAAGGTTCCGTGCGGACGTATATTTTGACTTGGATCAGCTTGCGCTGAATATGCGCGCAATCAATAATACACTTCGTCCCTATAAAGGACTGGAGTTGCACTCAAATGTCACAAAAGTGCTCAGTCTGGCACATACGAAGGAGGGGCTCTGTCTCGTCACAGGTATAACCGGATCGGGGAAGAGTTGCACGCTGGATTCCATTATCGATGCCAACAATCATAGTGTAGAAGGACATGTTGTTATTATTGCTTCACCTATTGAATTTGTTCATAAATCAGATAAATGCATCATCAGGCATAGAGAAGTTGGAAGAGATGTGCTTTCCTTTAGAGATGGTGCAGTGCAGGCATTACGACAAGACCCAGATATTATTATGGTTGGTGAATTGCGAGATGCTGACACAATTTTAGCAGCATTGGAAATTACAGATTCCGGTCACAAAGTCTTTTCTACGCTGCATACGGCATCGGCAGTTGAGAGTATCGACCGTATCATCGGCGAGACGCCGCCTATTGAACAAGAACGGGTACGGAATCGTTTAGCAGAGACGCTCCGATGTGTTATTTCGCAAAAACTTATTCCCAGTTTAGATGGTAAACGTGTACTCGCGAAGGAAGTGATGCTTGGAACTCCCTCGGTGTATGCCGCCATCAAGAATAATAATGTAAGCGAGATCTATCAAATGATCGCAGAAGGCACAGAACTTGGTATGATCACCATGGAACAAGACTTAAAACGCCTGTACTTGCAGAAGAAGATTTCGATGGAAAACGCTATGAACTTTGCGAATAACAAACGGCGTCTTCAACAACTTTTACAATTACAAACAACAGAATTAAGTTCTAGTCGTGTAGGTGCTACTGGGCCATAGGTCTCGTAGCCTATGACAATTTTCTAAATATTAACGAGCGAGGAAATACCAACTCATGCCTATTAAAGCAGGAGAAGGAAAAACAGCGGTTGCCTTATTTGTGGACGGACTAGAACTTAAGTTCGTACGCCTTTCTGCCAAAGGAAATAAGGTAACGCTGAGAGATTTTAAAACCGTTGCTTTGGTGCGAAAATTTGAAGAAAAGCAAGCCAGTGCGGCAGCTGGCGAAGGCCCATCATTTAGCGATATTTCGTCGGGAGATTCTTTCTCGTCTGCCGGGGCGCTTGAATCTCCAAGTGAAGAAGGCAATACCAATGCATCTGTATTGCTTGGCCTATTAAGCGAAAACGAAGTTGGCTCTCCAAGGAAATATTTACTTTCCTATGCTATCTCTGAACCGGCTGTGACCTATCAAGAGTTTGAGGGAGACTTTGGGTTAAAAGGAGATAAGCTTAAGAAAAAGATCTCTCAAGAACTTTCAATGATGCGTGCCTCTGCTCCAGCGATAGATGCGATAGATGTTGTCCCAACAGCGTCAGGCGGCTTACTCTCAATCATCCGTGAAGATGGTATGCACATTTATGATCTCCTGATGGAAGTTAAGCCGTTTATGGGTGGGCGTGTTCCTAATATAAAGCTCATAGACAGTGCAGATACAGTATTGATGGAAATGGTGCGGACCCAATATGAACCTCAAGAAGAAGAAGTTTCCGTGCTTGTCTATGTAGGTCATGATTTTAGCCGTTTGATTTTTATGCAGGGTCAAAACTATCTTCACTTTGCCCCTATTATTAGTGAAGGATATGAATCGCCCAATATTGAGAACACTATCTACAGTCGCATTCTACTCGAGCAAGATAATATTGCATTGACGCGCATCGATCGAATTTTACTGGCTGGTGAAAGCCATAAAGTGAATTTGTTAGAAGCAATCGCTCCGCAATTCTCAAGCGCTCTTGTGGAATATATGAAAGCCCCTACTCTCGATATTGGTGAATTCGAGAGCTCTATTGGTGAGGCAGTGTCAGAATATGTTATTCCGATTATGACAGCATGGCGCACGCTTCAACCCACCCTTCCCGGTTTTTATAATATCAACCTCGTTCCGCATTTTGTTCTGGAAGGCCAACGAACATTAGCGCTGGGTTTGCCTGGCTGGGCAGTGGCTCTTCTTATATCCTTAGTGATTCCATTCTTCGTTGTTCTGATTACAGGACGTGAAGCTGAAATCAGACGAGCTAAAGGGGATCTTGTGCAAAAGCGGCAGAAATTGGGTGAACTGGACGTTTTCCGTCAGCGAAGATCGGCATTGACTGAGGATATTAACCGCTATAGTCATGCAACCACTGTCTACGATTCTATCGCTCCGGGGAGTGATCGGTGGAGCCGAATTCTACATTATCTTGCAAATAGTATAGAGGATCTGAATTCCCTGTGGATTTACAGTCTGAGACCTGATGACAGAAATTCGCAGAATATCATTATCTCGGGTAGGTCCATCTATCGCGCACGCATACCGCGCATTGCAAGCATCTTTGAAACAGCGACATTAAGGGAGGTACGCACCATCACAATACGCAAAAAAATATTATATGAATTTGACATTGTTATTGAAAAGGTTGATAAATATGATATTCCCGAACCCAATTTTGGTGCAAGATAAGGGGGCGAGAGAACCGTGACTAATAAACTTAGAAATACACTTATTCTTTTTGCTGTCTTTCTTGTTTTTGTAGTAGTAGGAGGGGGGTGGTGGGGGTGGTGGCAGCCACGTCAGTTAAAAAAAATCGATAAAGAAGTCCAAGCAATCAACAAGGAGTTGGAGGACCTGCCGGGGTTGACGGATGAGGTTCAACGTTTAACAACGCAGTATCAGGATGTAAAGCGGCGATACGATTCTCGAAGTAAGGAGATACCTCAGTTTGACATTTCTTCACAAACCTATGAGTATATGAGCCGCGGCATCGATGAAGCAGGGTTCTTGAAGTTCGATATGAAATTTTTAGGAACAAGTGAAAAAATAAGCTGGGGGTACAACGCCTATAAGTTAGATCTTGGCGAGGCACAATTCGAGAATCTTTTTAAGTTTGTGTACTTTCTCGAAAACGGACAACGATTGTATAAAATTTCTTCGATGAAGCTGGAACAAAAAGAAGCAATCGATCCTGATACAAAAGATGTCACAAAGTGGATTGCATTTGATATGGAAATTCACGCATTTTTTGTTCGAAGCATTCCTGAACTTGGCACATCATTAGCAGCTAAGTCTCTGACGATGATTGTATCTCCATACGATCCTTTCCGGAACATGATTACTCAAACTCTCTCTACGGAGGCTCCTATTGGTGAAGTGGATGCAGATAAATTGGAGGTGAAAGCAGTCCTGCCGGGAAAAGCATTTGTGCTTGCAAATAATGCGCTTATCGTTTTGCATCTTGGCGATAAGGTGTGGCGTGGAAATATGACACGTGTCAATCCAGCGGAAAGCGCTGTGGAGTTTACTCTAGATGAAGGTGGAGTTGTACGAAAACTGACAAAGAAAATAATGTTTGATAAACAAACGAGGTAACTATGAGAGTACGCTCTTTATTATTTCTTTTTCTGATTATCGCCGCGATTGCGCAACTTGTGGAAGCACAGACTGAACAATCGATTGAACGCAAAGCAAAGGGGAAAATTGTCGATCAGGACGCACTGGTTTCATTTAAGTCCGATGTCCCATATACAAAAGCGATACAAGCGCTCGGAGAATTGAGTAAAAAACTCGATGGAAGATTGGTTATTGACCGATCACCCTTGCAAGGGAAAGATAAAACCATCGGGATTAACATTGAATCGATGTACTGGAAGGATGCATTAGAACTTATTCTCAGGAGTAATCAACTGTGGTATATAGACTATCCGGAGTATATGGAAATTGCTTCATTCGAAGAAATCGGAAAAAAGCAAGGTGAACAAGCGCAGAATCCTTCTAGAGATATTTCCCGAACACCATCATCAAGCACTGTCCCTACGATTATGCCTCCGCAGGTTGCCGTGGTTGTCGACTCCAGCGAGTATTTTTCCAAAGTGCGCGATATTTCCATCTCGTGTGTGTTCTTTGATTTGAATAGAACAAAGTTGTTAGAGGAGGGGATGAATTTCTCTATTTTCCGCGGAAGTAATTTGAATCTCGGAATGAATATTTTTGGTGCAACTAATCCATTGGCTACAACCGCAGCTACAGGCGCATCTTCAGCAGCTACGACCAGTAGGCTCGGAAATGAATTCGCGAGTGCAACTATAGATCCAACAGGTAATAACCTTGGAGTGGATATCCACGCAGCACTCGAGATGTTTGAAGCCGATCAGATTGGTGAAGTGATTTCAAATTCTAAGATTCCAGTCCGTTCAGGTTTAAGCAGCATGCTTCAAGTTGGAGATGATTTTTCTGTGTTAGAGAAAGATTTTTCTGGAAACACAGTCCAACATTTTTATCCAACGGGAACAATTCTTAACATTAAACCGAGAATTTTCAAAGTTGGCGAAATGGAATTTATAGATATCCAATATAAAGTTGAAAAAAGTACTTTTGAAGCGAGCACAGTGACAACTATTATTCATAAGACTTCTACATCAGGTTCTTTGACACTCCTGAACGGTGAGGAAAGTTATATCGGTGGGATGTATTCCAATTCGGAAACAATCGTTCGACAGGGAGTACCTTTTCTAAAAGATTTGCCGTGGTGGGTATTTGGGCTCCGCTACCTCTTTGGGTATGATAATAAAAACATTGTGAAACGGGAACTTATTGTTCTTCTCAAAGCAGAAATACTTCCATCGTTGGAAGACCGTGCGATAAAACCACAGACAGGAAAAGATATCATCAAAAGAACAACGGAAGAGATGGACAAAGACCTCATCAAACGCAGAACAGAGAAATAAGGTCAACAATTGATTTTTCATAAAACAGGGATCCTTTCCTGAGGAGTATGTTATGAGTTTTCGTGCCAATTTACTTAAGGTGTATATTGTTATAGTACTGATGGTTGCAGGATGTAAAGAAAATCCCACAGAACCGACTACAACGAAGGCCTCTTCCATAAGCGGAACAGTGCTTGATGCGGGGAATAATCCTCTTGTATTTGCTCGCGTTATCGATATAGGATCTCTAGCACAAGTTGATACATCAAAAACAGATGGTTCCTATACACTTACGATGGAATTAAGCGACAATTATAATACATCTGTATATGCAATTTTGCCAGGCTATTCATCTGATACACAAAAAGTAAGCTTGACACCAAGCGACAACAAAACAGGTGTTAATATCCATATGAAAATAGTGGATTCAAGTAAAATTATTAGTGGTAATTCAGGACGAGCAGCAAGCATTGGATTAATGAATCAAACAACAAAATCAATTCTGCTGAAAGGCGGTATTAATCAGTCTTGCACTTTAACATTTTTAGTTGTGGATTCTTTAAATCGTCCTGTTACAGGTACAAATAGATGTAAAGTAAAATTCTCGATCAGTGTATCAAATCCGAGTGGGGAATACATTAAACCGGATACTGGTCAAACCGATCCATTGACTGGGCAAGTTTCAACAATAGTTTTTAGCGGCACAAAACCCAATGCCATTCTTGTGACTGCACAGGTGATTGATCCGATTCATAAAATTACTGCAACAGCGAGTTTAACCGAAGGCACTGGATTACCTGATGGTAATCATGTTTCTATTGCTGCCTCAAAGTTCAATATTGCTGGCCGTGTTTATGATGGTTTAAGCACAAAGATAACGATGACTGTAAATGATCAATTTGGAAATCCTGTCGATGATGGAACTCCAGTAAGTTTTGTTACAAATGGAGGCGGGATAACTAATAATGCATTTACAAGCAACGGTATGGCTAGTGCTACCTTAACGAGTGGTGGTGGAAATCCACCTATTGGGGGTTTGGTTACAGTTACTGCTGAAGTGAAAGGCGATACATCTTNNTGAACTATTCAAATTTTATTCTCGGGACATACAACAGTATCTCGAAGTTCTAATTCTGTAAATTTTGTTGTATTAGATGGAAACATGAACTTCTTTGATTTTACTGTCTCTGATGATAATGGAAAACCTTTGGTGGCAGGATCAACAATTAATGTTGTGCTCGATGCAGGAGCCAATGATTTGGTATCAAAAAACTTGCAGCTAAAAGGTAATCAGATCACAATAGGTGATACAAAAGATACTAGTCAGACACATTTCCGTGTATGGGTTGTTGATAATAATGCCAAAGACAGTCTTACTGGAACTATAACATTTAAAATTAACGTAATAAGTCAGAATGATAATTATCCCATCCCAGATCAAGATTGGTTCACTGGTATGCTGTTGCATGGCACGACATCAGGAACAACATTTGGTGTTCCGGCCAGTATCTCCCTTGCAGATTCATCTAGTCGGACGCTATACTTATCTGAAACACAATTGCCTGATACCAGTACGCGTCTTACATTTATAGTAAGAGATGGCACTGGGACTCCAATTAATGTGTCTCAAAAAGCACCCGTCTCTTTTTTCCTATTGCAAGCACCAATAGGAACACACCTTTCCACTGTTCAGGATTCAACAGGGGCAGGAGGGGCTGTTTCTGTAACTGTTAGTGCCGGTAATACGCCTGGTATTGCTCAAGTCGCGGCAAGGACAACAGATGGATCTGGAAATTTCATTACTGCATTATCGATGCCTATCCAAGTGGCACATGGATTGCCAGACTCAAATCAAATATTTCTGAGTCTCGCGCAAAACATGTTTAATAATATGGGAAATCAGGTAGGTACAATCACTGTGAACCTTGCTGATGTTAATGGTAATTTTCCCGCTCCGGAATATGTATTCTTTAACACAACTGGTGGTGTTATTAATCCTGGCTCCGTGCTCTCGGATGCAAGCGGAAGAGCTTCAGCCGCATTGTATGGCGGTAAAGTACCGATAGATCCCGTTAAAGGTTTTGGCAACGTATCTGTTTACGTTAAGGTGCACGGTGGAGTAAATGTAACGCGTAAAGCTCCTTTCGTATTTTCAGGCGCGCCAGTTGTTACTACTTTAAACGTCCCAGCATCCGATACCATCATTATCTCTGATGGCGGTTCCATGGATATAGATTATAAAATTGCCGATGCAAATGGAATTCCGCTTGCACAAGGCAATACTATAACAGTAAGTGTATCAGGATTTGCATCAAGCGGAATCGCTTTAAGCAATGCCGTCAATATAACAACCGGAACAATAGATACAAATAATACTACCTACATTGTTAGACTTAGTGATGCCGTAGCGAATGGCGGCATTAGCGGCAATTTTGATGTTTATATTGCTGTGAATGGCCCCAGTGGAAGTACGACGAGACATTTTTATGGTGTATTGAGAGCCGCTCAACAAATTAATGTACCCTCACCAGAAGCACTGAAAGCTGCACAGATAGCATACGTAGGGATTACCGCAAGCGATATTTATGTCGATGGTGTCGGTGCATTGGAAAACGCGGTTATTACATACGAGGTCCACGATTCACTTGGTATGCCGGTTGCCGCTTCACCGAAATACGGTGCTTCTTTCTCTATCAGCTTCTTCCCAAATAGTACTATTGGAGGCGGAACCGCACCGCATGTGATACCTGCGACTGATAGTACGGATTCCCAAGGACAACTCAGGGCTTCGATTATAAGCGGCACAGAAGCGGGTGTTGTTGAACTTGTTGCCCAAATTGTACTTGCAAGTGGAAATATTATTAGTTCACAACCAGTGAAGATTACGGTGCATGCCGGTTTCCCGGATCAAAATCATTTTAGCATCCTGACTTCTCGATTCGTTTTTCCGGGATGGACTTTAAATTGCGGGCTAACAACATTTACAGTGGTAGTTGGTGATACATTTAGCAATCCGGTGAGTAAAGGGACTGCAGTGTATTTCCATTCACAAGCTGGAGTAATTGAAACTGGATTTAATGATTTTCAAGCATATACAGATAAAGATGGTATGGCAACTGTTAAGCTTCTTCCTGTAAATCCAGGACCTGATGTATTACCATATTACGATCCAACAGCATTAAATGGACGTAAAGGAGGTCATTGGGTCTATGCACAAACACAGAACCGTAATGGTGGTCAGGTCATTGATAGTGTCCTTGTTGTTTGGAATGAAGGACCGATCATTGTAGTGCAAAGTCCGCCTTCGATAACTATGCAGCAGTTTCATAGTTCGGCTTCCTTCACACTTGAAGTTACGGATGCTAATGGGAATCCGTTGCCCGATGGCACGACATTTACAGTGAGTTTTGTGATTCCTGCGGGGACGAGTGGTGTTGCTTTTGACACATATGGGAATATCCCAACTCTCCCAATTCCAGTCTATGCTGCTGGACGTTTCCCTGGGCCGGGAACTACAATATTCACATTTGGTGTTACGGATAATTCTACACCTCCTGGGGCAAATGCGACGACGTGTAAAATTACAATTTCGGTACCATGTCTTGGTTCAACGACCATAGCAATTCCTGTAACATTGACTCCGTAATTACCCTGAGAAGGAAAATGAAATAATAGTCTATTGCATGAAGGAGTTAATAAACACTAAACCCCGATTCTTTATAGAATTGGGGTTTTATTTATAATGGTTCAACAATTCATTCATGAAGAATGAAATCTTTGTTGTAGTATGATGTGTATCTTCAAATTTTTTGCAACGATTTGTAGCTTGCCTTAATTGTCTTCTCGATTATTCTCTCTGAGTGTGCAGTGGAAATAAATGCTGCTTCAAACTGCGAGGGTGGAAGATAAATTCCTTGTTCTAACATCGAGTTAAAATACAGAGAGAATTTTGCAGTGTCGGAGGTTTTTGCCGAGTCATAATCAGTGACGGGCTTTGAGGTGAAGAAGAGCGTGCACATCGAACCAACGCGGTTAAATGTATGCTCAAGACCAAGCTTGTTAAGATTATCTCGTATCCCTTCCTCAAGTTGAGCAGATCGTTCTTCCAGTTGTTTGTAGATCATCTTGTTGGCATGGAGAATTCGCAGCATCGTCAATCCTGCAGCCATTGCAAGAGGATTACCGGAGAGTGTGCCTGCTTGATACATTGGTCCTGCTGGGGCAACCATCTGCATAATTTCTTTTTTTCCGCCGTATGCACCAACGGGAAGTCCACCTCCGATAATTTTTCCAAGTGTCGTCAGGTCAGGTCTTACACCATAGAGCGCTTGCGCTCCGCCTAATGCAACGCGAAAACCGGTCATCACTTCATCAAAAATGAGTAGTGCCTTGAATTCATTGCACACAGAACGCAATCCTTGGAGAAATCCATCTATAGGCGGCACGCATCCCATATTGCCGGCAATTGGTTCTACAATGATGGCGGCAATCTGATCTTTGTTTTGTTCCATTACTGTCCGTACAGATGTGAGGTCGTTGTACCTTGCCGTCAATGTATTCATGGCAATCGTAGAAGGAATGCCAGGGCTGTCAGGAACGCCTAATGTCATTGCACCTGAGCCCGCTTTGATGAGAAAAGAATCACCATGACCGTGGTAGCATCCTTCGAACTTGATGATTATATCTTTGCCCGTATAAGCGCGCGCTAAACGAATAGCACTCATCGTTGCTTCGGTACCGGAGTTCACCATACGTACCATCCCAATAGATGGGACGAGTTTGGTGATGAGTTCTGCCATCTTGACCTCAAGACCTGTTGGCGCGCCAAAGCTGGTGCCGCGCTTTAATACTTCCCGTATTGCTTTAGTAATAGCAGGATTCGTGTGACCGAGAATCATTGGTCCCCATGAACCTACGTAGTCGATATATTTGTTTCTGTCCTCATCCCACACAAACGCCGCGCTGGCACGTTTGATAAAGATAGGTGTACGTCCAACCGCCTTGAAAGCTCGCACCGGAGAATTCACACCGCCGGGAATGATGGTTTGTGCTTTGGCAAAGAGCTTGTTGGATTTTGTCGATTTGAATCGACGTCTCAAAATCCGTTGTTGCATGTTTTACTTCTTCCTTAATTATTTCTTTTCTTTCAGCAATTTTGCTGCATCTTTTGCAAAGTAGGTGAGAATTATATCTGCACCTGCGCGCTTTATACTCGTTAGCACTTCCATCATAACTCGCGGTTCATCAATCCAGCCATTGCGGCCTGCCGCTTTGATCATGGAGTACTCACCGCTGACGTTGTATGCCGCTGTCGGCATCTGAAACCGGTCCTTGACGCGGCGGATGACATCGAGATAGGGCAATGCCGGCTTTATCATGACGATATCAGTGCCCTCGATGATGTCTTGTTCCACTTCGTGAAGCGCTTCATCGCTGTTAGCAGGATCCATCTGGTGTGATCGGCGGTCGCCGAACTTTGGTGTGCTCTCAGCAGCATCACGAAATGGTCCATAAAAACCAGATGCATATTTTGCCGAGTATGACATAATCGGGATGTTGAGATACTTGTTTGCATCCAAAATATCCCGGATGGCTTTTACTCGGCCATCAAACATGTCTGATGGTGCAATGATGTCTGCACCGGCTTGTGCATGTGTCAGTGCTTCTTTTGCCAGTAGCTCAATAGATGCGTCGTTGACAATCTCATTTCCCTGAACAATGCCGCAGTGACCATGAGAAGTGTATTCACATAAACAGACATCCGTAACGACAACCAGATCGGGGATTTCTTTCTTGAGTGCGCGTACAGCCGTTTGGATGATTCCGTGCTCATTGTAGGCATCGCTGCCCATTTCGTCTTTGTGCTCAGGAATGCCAAACAGGATCACTGCCGGAATGCCGAGTGCTTTTACTTCTGCACATTCTCGAATCAGCTCGTCTACCGAGAGTTGAAAGACTCCTGGCATTGAACCAACTTCTTTTCGAAATCTTTTTCCAGGAACTACGAAGAGCGGAAGAATAAAGTCGTTGAGCGAAAGCTCTGTCTCGCGTACCAGAGAGCGGAGTGCTTCTGTCATTCGTGTACGGCGGAGGCGGCGGAATGGTTTTGCGAATGTTTCGTCGGAATAACCAAGGGTAAGTTTTGATTCATTCATAAGAGCACCATCTTTTTCAATACTATTGTGTGTATATCTGTCATAATATAGGTGAACGAGTAGAGAAGGTCAAACTTTACATTCGCGTTTATTTCTTCGTGTATGATATGCTCAAACCGGGAGTTGATTTTATTTGCTTCCAATTCACCAATGCTTCTTCAGAAAAGCAATTAGATTTTCGTTGAAGTCTTTAGTATTCTCCAGATTGCTCATATGACTGGCATTCGACAAGACATGTAATTCCGATCCGGCAATTGCTTTGTGCATTCTTTGCGCACAGGAAGGTGGCGTCAGTAGGTCATATTCTCCAACGATGATACACGTTGGGATATTAATGGAAGAAAGACCCTGCGTTGTGTCGGTGCGGGAGGCAAGAGCAAGTAACGTTCCGCAAATACCAAGGGCTGAATTTGCACGAACGAGTTCTTTGATGAACTCGATAGCTCCAGGATTTTTTTCGAATGTCTTCGGCCAAAAAACGGCTTTTACGAAGTTCTCGGCGAACGCCGAAACACCCGCCGACTTTATAGTTTTTATCGAATTCGCTCGTTTTATTTTTTCATCGCTTGTATCGGGTTCGCTTTTAGTATCGCACAGTACTAATCCTTTAATCCTATTCGGATGTCTCTCGATAGCGCGGAGTGCAATGTAACCACCCATGGAAAGACCGCAGAGTACTGCTTTTCCTATGCTGAGGTGGTCGAGCAAGGCAATCAAGTCATCGACGAACAATTCTATGGTGAATTGACCATCGCCAACATCGCTGAAACCATGACCGCGCACATCATATGCGATGGCATGGATGTCGTTGGATAGCTCACGCATTTGTGGTTCCCACATTTTGTGGCTGAATGGAAACCCATGGATGAATACAACCGGTAACCCCTGTGATGATCCGTGTTCGATATAATTGACGGCTATATCATTGATAATTGCTTTCATTTTTCTCGCTTCTTTTGAAGGTATAAAAAATCATAGACATATATAAGGATTATTGAGATTGGATTATCAGTAGAATATAGGTTTTTGAATCCGCCAATATTCCCCTAGTATCAATATACCTTCAATTTATACTAGCAATAAAATTCTATTCTTTTACATTCCTCATACAATAATATTTGAATTATTTTGGGAACCTTTTCCACATACGATACGTTCTTATATATGAATTACTCGCCGCTCCCCAACGGTGGGTAGTTCGATAGCCTCCCTAACCCCGGCGTCTGGTAGTGCGTCGGGGTTTTTTATATCCTCTTCAAGTTAGATTTATACGGCTGAAAATAATTGTGGATGGTCCGCTTAAGAAATCAGAAGTAGGCTGTATAATTTTTCAATTTCCTCAGATGTTAACTCGCGGTACTCACCAGGATGTAATTCTTTAAGAGTAAGGAAAGCTATCGATGTACGTACAAGCCGTAGGGTGGGATGGCCGACTGCTGCTGTCATTTTTCTTATTTGCCGATTGCGCCCTTCGCACAGTGTCATTTCCAGCCACACTGTCGGAACGTTTTTTCTGAATCGGATTGGCACGGCACGTGCAGGGAATTCCGGTTCGTGATCAAACAACCGCACAATCGCTGGTTTGGTGCGTTTTGCTTCAATAACAACTCCGCTGTTTAACCGTGCGAGGTCGTCATCATCTGGAATTCCTTCGATTTGAACAATATACGTTCTTTCATGTTCGAATTTTGGATCAGTCAGTCGATGATTGACAGCAGTATCGTTTGTGAGGAAAAGAAGGCCTTCGCTGTCGGCATCTAATCTTCCTACAGCATATACATCTTTTGGAAATGGGCCGAAATCACAAAGAGCCTTGTGATTTTTTTCTCGAGTGAACTGGGACAGGACGCCATATGGCTTGTAAAAGAGGATGTATGATTTCACTGTTTACACAGATTGTTCACAGATGACAGATTGCACAGATAGTAAAAATAGAAATCCCCCGGTTTACGCCGAGGGATTTCATTCTGAAAAATAAATATAACTATTTCGTATCGACGATTTCTTCGCCGTGTTCTTTCAGTTGATCGCCTTCAATATCTTTCGCGGCGTCAACAAAGAAGAGCTCTTCTTTGATTTTATTAAACTTTGCACGTACCATACTGCCGTGTGTGTATGTTCCTTTCAAGATTTCTTCGGCAAGTGGATCTTCAATATACTTCATCACTGCTCGGCGGAGCGGACGGGCGCCAAACGCTGGATCATATCCTTTTTCAGCGAGGAAATCTTTTGCTTCCTGTGTCAATTCGATGGAAATGCCCATCGACGTCATGCGGCCGAAGAGATCTTTCGCTGCAATATCGATAATTTTGTAAATATGTGAGCGTTCAAGCTGATGGAAAATGATGGTATCATCAACTCTATTGAGGAATTCCGGATTGAAAACTCTCTTCAGTGTATCTTCGATGCTGGATTTCATTGCTTTATATTTATCTTCCTGCGTGTTCGTGCCGAAACCCAATCCGCCTGTAACTTTGATATCCCGCGAACCAAGGTTCGATGTCATGATCAAGATAGTGTTCTTAAAATCGACACGGCGGCCGAGACTGTCAGTAAGGATGCCATCATCCAACACTTGCAATAAGATGTTGAATACATCCGGATGAGCCTTTTCGATTTCATCTAACAGAACCACAGAATATGGCTTTCGACGAACCTTCTCAGTCAGTTGGCCGCCTTCCTCGTATCCGACATAACCCGGAGGCGCACCGACAAGACGCGAGACTGCAAATTTCTCCATGTATTCGCTCATATCGATGCGAATCAGAGCTTCATCTGAATCGAACAGATATCGGGCAAGAGCCTTTGCCATTTCGGTCTTTCCAACGCCAGTAGGACCGAGGAAGATGAAAGAGCCTATAGGACGCTTAGGATCTTTCAGGCCGGCTCGAGCACGTCGAATTGCCTTTGTCAGCTTGGAAATGGCTTCTTCTTGTCCAACAACCATCTCTCCAAGTGCTTCTTCCATCTTCAGCAGTTTTTCAGATTCACTTTGTGCAACTTTCTGCACCGGGATATTGGTCATCATCGAAACAACCGCTGCACAATCTTCTTCGTTCACGTCATAGACGGTGTCACGAGCCTTTAATTCCCATTCTCGTTTTGCAATCTCTAAGTCGCTCAGCAGTTTCTTTTCCAGATCACGCA
>PLMS01000072.1 GCA_003142575.1 Ignavibacteriota bacterium | reverse complement strand
CTTATCATGCTCGGCAATCGCGAGGTGAATTCGCGCGGCTATGTGGCACGATTTAATTTCAGCGGCGCCGATCAACAAAAACTTGTTGGAAAACTCTCAGGCGGAGAGCGTAATCGCGTACATCTTGCCAAGGTGCTTAAGGAAGGAGCAAACGTGATTGTGCTTGACGAACCAACTAACGATCTTGATGTGAATACATTACGTGCATTGGAAGAAGCACTTGGTGATTTCGCCGGATGTGCTGTTGTTATTTCGCACGACCGCTGGTTCCTCGATCGTGTAGCAACACACATTCTTGCATTTGAAGGTGATAGCAGTGTCGTATGGTTTGATGGAAATTATTCTGAATACGAAGAGTACCGCAAAAAGCAACTCGGTATCACCGCAAACCAACCGCATAGAATTAAGTATAAAAGATTAACGCGGGAGTAAGTAAAAGCGGAACAAAAATACTCTCAACAGAGTTCTCAATGTTCCACTGGAATCTGTTTCAGGTATTGGCTGAACGAGTAACGTTCATATTGCTTATCGCCAATATAATGTAAGAATCGGATGAACTTATCGGAATCCTGATAGCCGTTTAGTTTTGCGACAATCTTGAAGTTTGAATCAAACACAAGTGTTGTAGGATAAGAGTGGACATTAAGAAGCTTTGCACACTCCCGTTCGGTGTAATGGTCGGCACCATTTGCAATAACAGTTTCGGACTCAGCGTTAAGTTTGACCGGTACAAATTGCGCAGCAAGTAGTTCTTGCACGCGTGAATGAATATAAACAGAACGATCCATTCGTTTGCACCATCCACACCATGTTGTATAGACATCTACTAAAAGAAATTTTCCCGAAGCGCGTGCTTCTCTAACACCGTCTTCCCACTCGTGCCATTTAAGCGAACTTATATCGTCTTGTGCAAGTGCCAAAAGCGAAGAACATACTACAAGAATTCCGACACACAGTACACGTTGCAAGGTCTTATCACTTCCCTCTTATTCCTTATTGTTTCCAAGTGAGTAAACTCGTCATACCCGTTCACGAAATGGTACGTAATGAGTCAATGTTGGTCCCGTATAGATCTGACGCGGTCGATAAATACGGCTGTCCTTTGCGTCATGGATCTCCTTAAAATTTGCTATCCAGCCCGGCATACGCCCGATCGCAAACATAACGGTATACATACTCAGCGGAATTCCGATTGCCCGCATAATAATACCGCTGTAAAAATCTACGTTGGGATAGAGTTTCCGTTCAATAAAATAAGGATCGCTCAGTGCAGTTTCTTCCAAACGTTTAGCAATATCAAGCAGCGGATCTTTTCGCTTTAACATCGCCAACAACTCATCGCATTTCTTCTTAATGATACGCGCTCGCGGATCGTAATTCTTGTAGATACGATGGCCGAATCCCATCAGCCGTTTTCCCGACGTTTTATCTTTTGCCGCTTCGATGAATCGTGATCCGTTGTCGCCTGACCTATGGATATCTTCAAGCATTTCAAGAACTGCCTGATTCGCGCCACCATGAAGAGGACCCCAGAGAGCGCACACACCGGCAGCGGCACTGGCAAATAAATTTGCCTGACTTGATGCCACCATACGGACTGTCGAGGTAGAACAATTCTGTTCGTGATCTGCATGCAGCAGGAAAATAAGATCGAGCGCATTCACAACTTCGGGCTGCAATTCGTAATCCTCATACGGTTCAGAGAACATCATATGGAGAAAGTTTGCGGTGTACTTGTATATTGGTTTGGGATAAATGATCGGAAGTCCAAGCGATTTCCGATAGGAGAAAGCCGCTATCGTTCGTACTTGAGAAAGAAGTCGCGCAGCTTGCGTCAGAAAAACTTCATCAGGGTTCAATACTTCGGGAAGGAAACAACCTGCAGCATTGATCATAGACGAAAGGATTGCCATTGGATGTGCATGTGTAGGAAATCCTTCGAAATGAAATTTCATGTCCTCGTGAAGCATCTCATTTTTTGTCAAAAGACTTGAAAAGTCCTTTATTTCCTGAGAATTCGGCAACTTGCCATAGATAATAAGGTAAGCCGTCTCAATGAATGTCGATTTCTCTGCTAATTCTTCTATGGGTATGCCGCGATAACGGAGGATTCCTTTTTCACCGTCGATGAAGGTAATATTGCTAAGGCAAGAACCGGTGTTTCCATATCCTTCGTCCAGAGTAATATATCCTGACTTGCTTCGAAGTGTCGAGATATCAAGAGAGTGTTCACCTTCTGAACCCACAACAATTGGAAATTCGTACACCTTGCTATCCAATTCGAGTTTGGCAACTTTGCTCATATCCATTCCTTATCTAAAAAATTGTTCTTCTTTCCACAATAATAAAAACCTATTCTCATCGAAAAAATAAGATATCTTAATTCTCCCAACGACCAACTCTTTTCTATTTCTCCAATTTCACTAAAATATCTTCCAGGAATTCTTTTACTTCGATCATCTCTTTTTTGATTTCTTCGTCCTGAATTTTTTTCTTCTGCGGAACGTTGATCAATTCGAGTTGTTCTCCGGTATCCGGTTCCGGGGTAAATTCTTTCATCACCTGCTTGGCGCCTTCGATGGTGTACTTCTCATCTCGCAGCAATTGCTTGATGTGTATAATGAGCTTAATGTCTTTGTTGGTGTAGATACGGTTGCCGGCGCGGTTCTTTGCGGGCTTGAGTTCCGGAAATTCTGTCTCCCAGTAACGTAACACGTACTGCTCCAGTCCGGTGATCTTGCTGACTTCGCTGATGGAATAATAGAGCTTTTTGATGCTGGAATGTTTCATGGACACCTCATTCATAGGTCAGTTACTCGGAGGAAAAGTAGTAAAGGCTGCGATGGCTTGCAATCAGGCAACATTTTAACTCTTGTGTCATAATGATATTGAGAGAACCATGGGAAGGTTTCCATTCCCACCTACGCAGGGAGCTCTGTGTGAACGTAGCGGTGGAAATTCTTAGGAAAATTCTTCCGCAGCTGCATAGCCATCGCGACAAGAATCTTCAGCGGCGAAGACAGCCGGATGCGTTTAGAAAATACATCGTAGTGAGCACGCTCGATACGAAGAAGAAGCAAATAATAGATGTTTCCCATCGTACGTGCGGCGGTGAAAAGCGGCTTGTCTTCTTCGGCAAGACATGCTTTTGCACGGCGAAAATATTCGTGAGCGCGTTCGCACTCGAATTTCATCAATTCAACAAAGCGATTGTTATATGTCAAGTTTAACAACTCTTCTTCTGTATAATTGAAGTTCCTTAAATCTTCCAACGGCAAATAAATGCGTCCGTTCTTGGCATCGGTTTTGATGTCGCGCAGAATGTTTGTCAGCTGCAACGCTATACCAAGGTTGATGGCGTACTGTTTCGTCTTCTCGTTTGTATACCCGAAGACTTCTGCACAAATCAGCCCGACCGTAGAAGCGGCGCGGTAACAATACTGCTCCAATTCAATGAACGTACCATACCGAGTGTTCCGTAAATCCATCTCCATTCCCTTGATCAATTCATAAAAATGTTCGATGGGAATATGGAACCGATGAATAATAGCCGCGAGTCTGTTTAACAGAGAGTAACGCGAAACGCCGTAGAGCGATCTCTTGAGTTCCTCTGTCCACTGCAGTAGCAGTGCATGCTTTTCTTTCTCGTCTCCCGCTTCATCGACAATATCATCGGTGAAGCGACAAAATGCATAGATGGTTTCGATAGCGTCGCGTTTCGGGCGCGGCAAAATGAGGAACGAGTAATAAAAACTGCTCTTTCGATTCTGCGAGAAATTCGGTATGACGGATGCTGCTGTTTGCACGATTCTAAGTTACGATAAAAATGAACGAAAGAGAAGTCCCAGTTTGTCTAACGTGGTAAGAGTCGGCCGTTGTATCAGCACATTATAATCCAGTTTGTGTATTTTCTGCAAAATTCGTGTGCCGCCATTCCACGTAAGCCTCAGTTCCCGCGACAGGTCTTTACCAATCATCGATAGTAACGGCTTTCCCTCTACAAAAAGTTCCGCTGTTCGTTGAACTTGGAATGCCATCAATTTGCGGAACCGGTTGTCGAATTTCCTCTCTAACAAATCCTGTTCGGAATAGGCAAATTCTTTCAAATCCTCCAATGGAAGATAGATGCGGTCTTTCTGCAAATCCACAGATATATCCTGCCAGAAATTTGTTAATTGGAGCGCCGTGCAGATATGATCAGAAAGCTCCATCATCGTTTCGCTCCGGTAATTGAACAGGAGCAGCACCAATCTCCCGATAGGATTTGCGGAGTTGCAGCAATATTCCAGCACTTCCTCAAATGTTTCGTACCGTTTCACCGTGACGTCTGAACGGAAAGCTGTAAGAAGATTTTGAAACAATTCGACAGGGATTTGAAAACGCTCCACTGTTTCAGCTAAGGCAGCAAAGACACGGTGCGTCGGATTACCGTTATAGCATTCATCAAGATACTGTCCCCACTGAAAGAGGTTATCCATCCGTTCGGCGAGAGTATAGCCCGGTTCATCGGCATAATCATCGGCGATACGGGCAAAAGCATAAATCGCCCAAATGTACTTTCGAATTTCTTTTGGAACGAACCAAGAGGCAATAGGAAAATTTTCGTAATGACTTCGTGCAATCTGTTCACAATATCGGAACCCTTCTTCCGATGACCAGTGTTTTCGTTTGGTATGAAGTTTTGAATCGCGCATACTTAAGAGAATGATGGAAATACATTTCTATAGAACCAATATGAGAAACGGCGGCGGGAAAAGCAAGCGATTTACAGAGTGGTTTCATCCACCGGTACGGTGTACACTTCAATCGGCGTGTCGAGTCCTTTCACAAGAACAGGTTCGTGCGAAAGAGTAGGAATTTCGTCTTTGACTAAATCATAGGTACGGCGGGATATCATAATACCTTCCACCGGTGCATTGGATTCAAGACGGTTAGCAAGGTTGACATCGGAACCAAGCACCGTGTACGCAAGCTTTTTTCTCGTTCCCATATTCCCTACCACCACTTCGCCCGTGTTGATACCAACGCGGATCTTGAGCGGGAATAAACCCTCTCGTACCCACTTCTCTTTCAGCTCACGGCATTTTTTCTGCATCTCGATAGCTGCTTTTACGCAACGTACCGCATGGTCGGCCTGCGGTTCGGGAGCGCCGAAGAATACCATCAGCCCATCGCCGATGTACTTATCGACCGTTCCTTCATACTTGAAGACGATCTGGACCATCGCATCAAAATACTCAGCAAGGAAATTTTGAATTTGATCCGGTGACATTATGGAAGAATAAGTGGTAAAGCTCTTTATGTCGGTAAACATGATCGTCAGCTCTTTCTTCTGAACCTCGAAGATAGATTCTGGATGTGCCAGCTGACGTTTGACCACCGACGGCGGCAAATATGCTTCAAATGATCTTTGCGTCGCTTCCTTTTCCCGCTCCTCATTAATGAACCGATACACAAGAACTCCAAACACTGCCACGAGCGTAATGATGACAGGTCGAACAATGTTGAAGATGAGATTGCCAAACAAAAATGCAGTGGCAACCAAGAGGAGATATCCGATGAGCAAAAGTAATGCGCCAACCCACAAACCGCGCGATGAAAGTTTCAGAGCGAAGAGTGCGACAAATCCGAGCAGTAGAATTTCTACGATGATCATTTCCCAAGGAAGAAGTTCCCGCAAAAAGTTTTCTGTTAAAATCGTATTCAATACATTTGCATGGAGACCGCTCAGTGGATAGTAGTTATCTGTAGGCACGGGATGAATATCTGTTGCCCCTGTAGATGCATCGGCGACAACAACAAGTTTGCCCTCAAATTCAGGCTTCATTGAATATTCCATATTATCGCGGTCGTCCGAAGCGCGATAAATGAGTGCAAAATCGTAATTGGTGATTCGGGACCATGGACCGACAAAATTTACAATGATATTGCAGCGCTCATCGACCGGAATAACAACGTCGTGCGGAGGCACACCGGGACGATGAGCGTCTTTGAGCGTTATACTTTTTCCGGGCCGTACAAGAATGTGTTCGGGCGGAACTTGCAGATAATCACAAATTGCAATGAATGCAAAACTCGGATAAAATCCATCTTCGTATCGCAGCAATAATGGGGCCCGACGATAAACACCATCTTGATCAAATGGCAACGCCAACGATCCGAGTCCGCGGGCAGACGATGCCAACTCCGGAAATGTTATATTCGGATTAGCAGCGACATACATCGTGCTCACATCGCCTTCCACTTGGACATGCCACTTCGTGTGGGATAAATATTTCCAAATAGCAGCAGGTTTTGGTGGACGCTGCTTGGGGGGTTCATCTTTTAATGCAAACCCCATACCGAAGTAAGCATTCCCGGCATGCCAATTACATGCCATAAAAAATGCATCTTCCGCTGAATCCTGAGGCGCACTAAAGATGTAATCATAAATTTGAACAGCAACTCCTAAGTCGCCAAGATTACGCACAACCTGTCCGTAATGACGCCTTGTTAAATAGGAAGCCGTCAGTGCTTGAATGGTACTATCGGTCTCGTTGACGACAATGACTGTGCTGTCATACGGAATGCGAGATGGGAAATACTCATAACGGAGGACGTATAATTGGTCAACGGACTTTGCGTTCCATGTGCCAAACAGTCCAGGGAGAAACCAAAACAAGAAATGTCCGAACAAGAGAGAGGACACGATGATAAGCACCGTGTCCCTCACTGTTTTTTTCTTACTGGTGATCAATGGTGATAGTTTTGCTATAGAAATTGTTTGCTGAAATTTCCGTTGCAATATCAGCAACGTCCGGACGGTGCACTACTTTAACCGTGTCTATACTGCGGATATTGCCTCCAATCGACAGCGGTTTCTCTGCAATCGTTGCAAAAGTGGAATACCGTTTTCGAAGTCCGCGAATTTCCGATACAACATCCTGTGCCAATGGTTTCCTGTCTGCAGGATCAGCAGAAAAATAATTTCCCAATTTTACCTCAAGTTCAAGAAGTCGTTCGGTAGAGCCTACAAGGAAAAAGATTTCTTTTCCTGTGTTTTTATCCAGCATCATCCAATTACGGCCTTTGGGGATGTAATACGGTTTCGCCACGACATAATCGGTCTGTAATTGACGGATTGAATAAGGAAACAGCAGGGTCAAATCTCCCTGTGAATCGAGGTAGACGGCATAGACATAACACTCTTTCGTCATTTTCACCATCATTTTAATTTCATCTCCACTTTTTAAAACCGTATCACGAGTGATAGGAATGGGGACAGGTGTTTTCCCATTGTATCCCAAGACGCCAAAAGCCCAATCAAATTCGATGTTCGCATCATTTTGCTGAACCGTTGGTGCGGAGGTAATTGGTTGTTCGCCGAATCGAAATCCGACCACTAAAAAACTGAGAACGACCGCAAGAAAAATACTAGAGCGCATAATTGAAATCCTTTCTTCAGTGAGGAAGAATTGAAATGGTCATCTCTTTGTCGTACGCTGTTTGACTCCGCGTCGGATTCTGCGCGCCGTGCGTCTTACGTTTTACATGTTCTTCTACATATTGCATCAATTCATTGATTGTTACTGTATAGTCATTATCATAATCTGCTTTGCCTTCCATACCTTCCAGCAAATAATAGGTGAAGACTCCGTGAGCCATTTCCGGGAATTCCTGCGATACTTCCCCGGATGCACTCGCTGTGAATACGACGACACCTTCTTTCGACTTCGATAAATCCGTAAGGTATTGATTTACCAAGTTCTGCTCGCTCACTCCTACGCCGCGTGTTGCAAAGTTTACGCTGATATTACCGCTGTGGCAAGCATCAGTGAAAACAATAATACGCTTTGCACTAATGTAGCGTGCCAGCACGGTTTGAATATCCCACATGGGAAACGCCGTAGTACCAAGCGCGGTTGGATCACTATCGCTCGTCAGGAGGTAAATATTTTGCGGACGTGCAGGTTCCGGCGCGCCATGTCCTGCAAAATAAATGAGCACGAGATCCATGTCAATTGCCTGATTCAGGAAATTAATGAGTGCATCCCTCACGTTCGCAAGTGTCGCATCTTTATTCAGCAATACTCGCATGTGGTCGGAATCGTATCCGCCGCCTTCAGGTCGTCGGAGAAAATTTGCCAGCGCTTCTGCATCCTTGTCGGCGTACTTTAAACTCGGGATCCCAGGGTTCGTGTATTCCGATATTCCCACAACAACCGCCCACCGCTGTGGACCGGAACCACCACGCTCTTTCTTTGTCCCGCCAGAAACAGATGAAATTCCGGAAAGCGCTGATAGAGTACGATTAACACTAACCGTTTTTGAAAATTTGTCGCCTGCCTTGCTTATGATCGATAATTGAATTTGATTATAACCAAGAACAATTGGAATATCTTCCGAAATGACATCGCCTGCTGCCTTGAACCCCGGCTCCTGCCCGTTCACAATATCTACCATGTTGGATGAAATAGAATATGAAGAAACATCGAACCATGTTCGAAATTTAAGTGAAAGAGAAACCGCACCGATCTCAGAATTGTTCACCGGGTTTTCGATTTCCACTGCTTGATCCTTCGAAAGTCGCCGAACCTCTCCGCTCATGCTGATGGAATGATTCGCTTTATCCGAAACACGGATCTCGTATGGAATCAACCCGACAGAATCAAGCTTCAGCACAGTGCTGAAACGATGAGAGGATTTCATTCCGGCAGGAATTTTTGCTGCATCTTCTGCAGAAATAGCCGTGAGCTTGACAGGTGTACCGTTTATTGTCACTTCTTTTACGTTGGTATCGTCATACACCAAACCTCGAAGTTCATATTCACGGGCAAAAACTTTTGCAGAGACCGACCCCGCCGCAGGCTGTTCCATGACAATGCCCGGATTGATTGAATCAGGTGGAGTAAGAGCCACCTTCCAACTCTTCAAGAGTCCCGTACTTGTTCCAGTCAGGAGCGTTTCATCATTGAGAAAGACCGCATAGGTTGCATATCCATCATGCTCGGTCATAGTCTTCACATTCGTCGATGTTGCGAGGTCGAAGATTTTTATTGTGCTATCCGCCGACGTTGAAACAACCCATCGCGTTTTTGGATCGAACGCTACAGACCAGATAGAACCTTTCTGTGCATATCTATTTTTCAATACACCGGATTGTGCATCCCACAGAAGTACCTTTCCGTCGGCAGTACCGGCGGCAAGATATTTTCCATCTGCACTATAGCATAATGTCGTACTTCTATCTTTTGCATCGCTGAATGTAGAAATCGTTTTTAAGGTCCCGATGGAAAAGATATTGACCTGACCTTTTGATAACCCAACCGCACCGCTTTTTGCATCCGGCTGAATAGCAAGCGCAGTAATTTCTTCTTGAAATGCCGGTACAGATCCTATAGGAGTACCGCTGACAGCATCTGTGATAGTCACCGTTTTGTTTGCGCCTGCTGAAAAAATCCATCCTTCATCTTGGAATACCACCGCATTGACTGCCTGCGAATGTATCGAGAGCGATTTTGATATCGCTCCGGTTGTCACATCGAATAAGTGTACTTGTCCATCGATTGCACCGAGTGCTAATGTTTTCCCGGAGGCGGAAAAAGATAAAGCATTCATATGTGTCGGTGTGCTGATGGGGGACGATTTCTCCTTGAGTGAAGGAATATCATAAAGCCTCAATATCTTTTCCCGCGAGAGAACAGCCAAGAGATTTGCTTTGGAAGAAACAGCGCCTCGCATAATCGGCCCTTTGAAGGCTTCTACAGATTGAAGCTGCTCTACGTATAATTCCTGCTGCGAGTAAACGACGGCAGCGACGGTAAGTATCATCATCCATATGGAGAAAATAATTCTTCGTCCCAAGGTACACTCCTTATTCGATACGAGCGCTTCTATTCTAGGGATTGACGCAGTATCGTCATGTGTTATCGTATGATAAAGAAAAAAACGTTTTTACATTTTTATTATTTGAGATACAAGAAACTATAATTTTGTATTAAAAGGAATCCGAAAATGACGGAGTTTTGGTTAGGATTATTCCTATGTACTCTACATTTTTTCTAAATGAATGTTCGAGGTTTTTCAGATGAATATCAAGGAATATTCATTGTCTGATTCCTTTGTCCTTACTCAACCTCCAACAATCACTGCGGGACCAACTTCACAAAGAGATTGAGGAGACGAGTGCGAACGCCTTTGTCTTGTAGAGTTAACTCCGGATTTGATTCAAGCCTGTACATAATATCACTGACAGAAGAGAGAGATTTTTGACTGTGGATTCTGCTGTATGAAATCCTGCAAACGATTGAGAAACAAAAGGATTTCATCGGCACATCCAATGATTTCGGAATCATTCCCCTTTAATAAAATTTTACCAAAGTAGGAGGCTTGAGAGGCAAGAATATGTTCTAGAGACATGAATTACCGTTGTTTCTTTTTCCACCATCGATTGAGCCGTTCGCGTATGTCTTTCTCCCTGCCGAGATCGGTGGGTTTATAATAGAGCTTCTCTTTCAAATTATCCGGCAAAAATTGCTGTTCAACAAAGTGACCGGGAAAATCGTGACTATATTTGTATTCTTTCCCGTAGCCAAGTTCGTCCATCAGTTTCGTAGGGGCGTTGCGGATATGGAGAGGCACTGGAAGATTCGGAAGATTTCGCACATCACTCAACGCTTCTTCAATTGCACGGTACGAAGCATTGCTTTTCGGACATGAAGCGAGATATACCGCCGTTTGCGCAAGCACGATACGCGCTTCCGGCATACCGATGTAATCGATTGCAGTGAAGCACGATGCCGCCAATGTAAGAGCGTACGGATCGGCGTTGCCGATATCTTCCGAAGCAAGCACGATCATCCGGCGCGCGATGAATTTCGGATCCTCCCCTCCATCGAGCATACGTGCCATCCAATAGACAGCGGCATCGGGATCGCTGCCGCGCACACTCTTGATAAAGGCTGAGATGATGTCATAATGCTGTTCGCCTTCTTTATCATAGAGTGTAAATTTNNTAAATTTTCGCTGGAAGGCTTCTTCAATTTTCTGTTTGGTGATCGTCACAGAACCATCAGCGGCCGATTTTGTCAGGCGGATGGCATTTTCTAATCCGTTGAGAAGTTTCCGTGCATCACCGCCAGATAAAAGCATCAGGAATTCACGATCAACAATTTCGATCTTACGTTTGGATAGAATCGTATCGCTTTCCAGCGCTTGGTCAAGAATTTTATTCAACGCATCTTTGTTCAGCGATTCCATCACATACACTTGACATCTTGAAAGAAGCGGCGAGATGACTTCAAACGATGGATTCTCCGTCGTCGCACCGATCAGCGTGATGATCCCTTCTTCGACCGAATGCAGCAGCGCATCCTGTTGTGCTTTGTTGAAGCGATGAATCTCGTCAATAAAAAGGATAGTGCGTTTGTTCAGTGCCTTGAGATTTTTCTCGGCACGAGCAATGACTTCGCGGACGTCTTTCACACCGGCTGCAACCGCATTGAGCTGATGAAACTCCGCCTGAACATAATGTGCCACCAAACGCGCCAATGTTGTTTTGCCCACTCCCGGCGGACCCCAGAAAATCATGGATGCAATCTCTCCGCTCTCCAGCATCAACCGGAGCGGCTTATCGGGCTGAGTCAAATGGTCTTGTCCGACAAATTCGTTCAATGTTTTCGGGCGAACGCGTTCCGCTAATGGTGCTGACGGCTGATGCGCAGAACGAGTTTCTTCTTTATAAAACAAATCGGACATAGTGAAATATTATTCTTTTTTCTTTTGAGAGATTGGCTCACCCATTAAGCTCTTTTTCATAGAGAATAGTCCTTATTTCTCTTTCTTCACCTGATAGACCGTTTCGCCTTCTCGCTTCATTCCGTACTTTTCACGGGCAATTTTTTCGATCGTTTTCTTGTCCCCCTCCAGTGCTTTGATTTGGTCCTGCAGCCGTTTGGTTTCCGCACTATCGGCTTTAAGTTTCTCGATCCATTCATTGTGCTGCGCTTCGAGACTGAGTCGTTTGAGAATCCCTTTATTATCAAATAAAAGATAGAGAAAGAGGAAGAAAAGAAAAACAAGAAGTATCGTGCGTTTTTTATTTTTTGCCGCTTTCTTTGCAATTCGTTTCAGGAAGCGTTCCGGCTGGATGTTTCTATAGAATTGATTGTCCATTAAACTCATACTTAGGTATACCAATTATTTTTCGGCTGGTATGTTGTTTTGAGTTTCTTTTTTGCGGTATGCCGTGACAGTGCAAGCTGAATCAATGTATCTAACAATGCGGAATATGATAGTCCGGAAGCTTCCCAAAGTTTCGGATACATGCTGATGGAAGTAAAACCAGGGAGAGTATTGATCTCGTTGAGAACAATACGATTTGTTTTTCGATTCACAAGAAAATCAACGCGAGCCATACCTGCACAATCCAAGACCCGAAATGCATCCAACGCATACGTTTGTATTTTCTTTGCAATACGTTTCGGCAGTTTCGCAGGAATGATTTCCGTTGTCTTTCCATCAACATACTTCGCATCGTAATCATAAAATTCATTCGATGGAACAATCTCGCCTAAGACCGACGCGGCAGGATTGTCATTTCCCAGCACACTGCATTCAATCTCGCGTGCGTTTTTTACTCCTTGTTCCACTAAAATTTTTCTATCAAACTGCGCCGCCTGTTCTATCGATGTGAGTAATTCTTTACGGCTGCCTGCTTTGCTGATACCAATACTCGAGCCGGAGTTAGCCGGTTTAATAAAAAGCGGATATTTTAGTTTTCGCTCAATCTCTGCAATATTTTTTTTTTGCTGCACTTTGTATATTTCATACACAAACCAGAAGCCTGGCGATACGGGAATATGTGCCTGCTGTAATAATTCTTTTTGTATCACTTTATCCATTCCGACTGCCGAACCAAGTACTCCAGCACCGACATACGGAATATCTGTGAGTTCCAATAATCCCTGAAGCGAGCCGTCTTCACCATAGGTGCCGTGAATTAAAGGGAAAATAACATCGATCGGTTTCCCGGTACTGCCGCTCTCACCGAGAAGAACCAGCGATTGTTTGCGGGGGTCAGGCACGAGCATGTGCTCCGGTTCGTTATCGATAGATTTTTTTTCCTTGAGCAGGCGAAGTGTTTCTCCGGAACTCAGCCATTTCCCTGTCGGCGCTATTCCGATAGGAACAACTTCATACTTCTCTTTATCCAGCGCATTGATGACAGATGAGGCAGAGACAAGCGAAACTTCATGCTCGACTGATCGCCCGCCAAAAATGATACCGATGCGGATTCGGTGATTACCTTGTTCTTGGCTCTTTGTCATAGACAATTGATTATTTTTCTGATTTGGATCTTCCATATTCCTACGTACTTCGTGAATATGATAGGGAAAAGAGTGGAGAGGTGCAACGAACGTCAGAATAGAGTATTGCGTTTCGATAGAAAACTCAGTAGGTTTTTAACGCTTCTTATGAAAAAACCTAAAAACTACATTGATCGATTAAGGCACTGTCGCACACTTCGCGGTATGACCATTATCGTTCTCTGGACGGCCATGCTCGCTTCAATTCCACAGGTGGATTTTAACGCCGCCTTTACATCATCTCAAGTTCAGAAAATTTTACCACCGGATCCAATTCCGGTCGCATCCCCTGGTACTCTTATCAGAGCAACGATAGAGTATGCTGAGTTTTTTGTTGTTGTGCTCAGCAAGGCAGATCTCGAAAAACATCTTCACATTTATACAATACTTGAGCAGTGTTCGTCAGAACATGCACGGGCATTGACAAGTGTTTTTATATACACTCAAACGACATCCTCTTTTCTGTAAATTTCCCAAGTACATTTTGTGCTGTTGTCTCTCGTCACACCGGAAGCAGGTTCTTCGGTATTGATCTGCTTTTATAAAATTTCACAAACTCATATTTGGAGATTTACCATGAACAACCGGCAACCAGAACAACCAGAACAATCAGGAAAACAATTAGCCTTTGGCATCGTTGGATTCATCGTTGGAACAATAGTTATCCTCTATCTACTCAAAGTTTTTTTATTCTAAACACACCGTCCTGTTTTGATATTGCGTTTCGATAGAAAACTCATTAGGTTTTTGCAGTTGGATCATTCATCAGACTCATCATTCATTACTGGAGATCGATTTTCATGAGCAGTCCACTGTTCGCGAAAAAACCGCTATCCCTCCTCCTCGAAGAAATGAAGGGAGAGAATCGCCTGCGCCGGGTACTCGGACCCGTAACTCTTACCAGCCTCGGCGTTGGGGCTATTATTGGAACCGGCATTTTTGTATTAACCGGTGTCGGTGCCCATGATAAAGCCGGCCCGGCATTGATTCTTTCCTTCGCTGCATCAGGTGTCGCTTGTATTTTTGCCGCACTCTGTTATGCAGAATTTGCTTCGATGGCGCCTGTTGCAGGTTCGGCTTACACCTACGCATACGCAACACTTGGCGAACTTTTTGCTTGGATTATCGGATGGGATTTAGTTCTGGAGTACGCTGTCGCTTCAGCGGCGGTTGCACATGGATGGTCTGCTCATTTTCAAGATCTTCTCAAAAGTTTCGGTATAGTCATTCCCTTCTCGCTTTCTACTGCTCCAATTGATTTCGATACAGGAGCCGGTCATTTCTTTGCTACCGGATCATATTTTGATCTCTCTGCTGTCCTTATTACAGCGATTATCACCGCTATCTTAATAAAAGGAATAAAAGAAAGTGCTATATTCAACACAGGAATGGTCATCGTCAAGCTTGTGATCGTGCTCTTTGTGATCGTCGTTGGAGTTTTTTATATCGATCCGAATAACTGGCAGCCGTTTGCTCCTTACGGATTTACCGGTATCAGTTTCTTCGGACACACATTGTTCGGACAAACTGCCAGCAATGGTGTTCCGCTTGGGATGCTTGCTGGAGCAGCAATTATTTTCTTTGCCTACATCGGTTTCGATTCTGTTTCCACGCATGCAGAGGAAGCACGAAACCCGCAGCGCGATGTTCCCATCGGAATTATTGCCTCACTTCTTATTTGCACAGTATTGTATATTGCAGTCTCTGCAATCATTACCGGCATGGTTCGTTACGATCAAATTGATATCAATGCTCCGGTTGCAAATGCCTTTGCGCAAAAAGGATTGCCCTGGGCGCAGCGCCTCATTGATGTCGGAGCCATTACGGGCATTACCTCCGTACTGCTCGTGATGATGTTAAGCCAGCCGCGGGTATTGTTAGCAATGGCACGCGACGGTATGGTGCCTGAGAGTTTCTTCGGAGCCATACATGAAAAATTCCGCACACCGTGGAAGTCGACCATTCTCACAGGAATCTTTGTTGCTGCAATGGCAACACTCCTTCCGCTTCGTATTCTTGCAGAGCTGACGAATATCGGAACATTGCTGGCATTCGTAATCGTTTGTACAGCAGTGCTCATTATGCGTAAAACTAATCCCAAAGCAGAACGTCCGTTCCGAGCACCATGGGTTCCATTTGTTCCAATTGCCGGTATTGTATGCTGTTCGATATTAATGTTTTCACTGCCGGTAGAAAACTGGTGGCGTTTGTTTATCTGGCTGGGAATCGGTTTCATTATTTACTTTAGTTATGGTCGGCGGCATTGTGTTACGGCTCGGATTCGACGCGGTGAAGTTATCGTACCAACATCAGAAAAATAGGACGTCGTTGCATCGAACACCTTCGAGAAGCGGATGTTTGAATTTTCATGAATGAATCGTTAGGAGTTTTCCCGTAATGAATATGGTCAGATGGGGTATTATCGGTTGCGGTGATGTCACTGAATTCAAAAGCGGGCCAGGTTTTCAGAAGGCGAAGAATTCTACATTGGTCGCTGTCATGCGTCGGAATGGAGAACTCGCTAAAGATTATGCCCGGCGTCATAATGTCCCCAAATGGTATGACGACGCCGAAGCACTGATCAGTGATCCCGAGGTAGATGCCGTATACATTGCGACTCCACCATCGTTCCATAAAGAGTACACACTTAGGGCTGCGCAAGCCGGCAAACCTGTATATGTGGAAAAACCTATGGCATTGAATTCGGAAGAATGCCAAACAATGATCGAAGCATGTAAAAAAGCCGGTGTGCCGCTTTTTGTTGCTTATTATCGCAGAGCATTAGAACGATTCCTGAAAATCAAAGAATTAATCGATTCCGGAACAATCGGTGATGTTCGATTTGTGAATATCTTGTTCTTTCAACCAAATCCAATTGACCCAGAAAAAGAACTTCCATGGAGAGTGCTCCCGGAAATTTCCGGCGGAGGATTATTCGTCGATTTTGCTTCACATATGTTGGACTTTCTCGATTACATCTTAGGCCCGATTACATCTGTTCAAGGACTTGCCTCAAACCAATTAAGCCTTTATCCTGCAGAGGATATTGTAAGTGGAGCATTTAGATTTCAATCAGGAGTTCATGGAATCGGAACCTGGTGTTTTTCCAGCTTCCGGAAAAATGATAACACAGAAATCATCGGCAGTAAAGGAAAAATCTCCTTCTCGACATTCGACGCCCAACCCATAAAGCTTACAACACTGAATGGAGAAACCGAGTACGCTATCGGCTATCCACAGCATATTCAGCAGCCATTGATACAACATGTCGTAGATGATCTCATCGGTATCGGACATTGTCCGAGCACAGGCGAAACAGCCCTCCGAACAACATGGGTCATGGATCAGCTGCTAAAACAATAGTACCAAAAGTAATTCTATTACTCAGTGAATCCACTGAATCTTTTCAACGAAATTTAAATGATTGCTGCTAGCGCTCAACCTGAATTCAAACGTGGACTCGGACTACTCGATTCAACGATGATCGTTATCGGCTCGATGATCGGCTCAGGAATTTTTATTGTCAGTGCCGATATTGGACGAGTAGTCGGATCACCGGGCTATCTCTTGTTAGTCTGGCTAATAACGGGCGTTATGACGATGATCGCAGCGCTAAGTTATGGCGAGCTTGCTAGCATGATGCCGCACGTTGGCGGACAGTATGCCTATCTTCGAGAGGCTTACAATCCATTTATCGCATTTCTGTACGGTTGGACATTGTTTCTCGTCATCCAAACCGGTACCATTGCGGCCGTTGCTGTTGCGTTCGCAAAGTTCACTGGTGTTCTTATTCCGTGGTTCGGCGAACAACATATTCTTCTCTCTATCGGAACATTCCACATTACAGCCGCACAAATTCTTGCTATTGCGAGCGTGGCATTATTGAGATCTGTAAATATGCGCGGTTTGCAGGAAGGGAAGACTGTGCAGAATATTTTCACTACTATAAAAATTGTAGCGCTTTTCGGATTCATTCTTCTTGCACTTTTTGTCGGGCGTAATACTTCTGCTCTCGCAGCAAATCTTGGAAGTTTCTGGAACACAACCTGGACGCAGGTTGCTGAAGGTAAGATTATTTCAGTAACACAAATTTCCGGTTGGATGCTGTTATCAGCTATCGGGGTTGCAATGGTTGGTTCTCTTTTTTCTGCT
>PLMS01000012.1 GCA_003142575.1 Ignavibacteriota bacterium | reverse complement strand
GAATTGCCAGCCGATTTCGCGTGAAGCATTTTTAAATTTTATCTGAAGCGCATCCGGCATAAGAGCATCTCCATATCCATCTGCATGATCTTGTTGATGAAGTATCTTTATTTTTTTAATTTGCATCTGCAGATCGCGCACGGTTTGAGCAGGAAGAGTTGTGCGCCGGTCTTTATCTCCTTTTCCCTGACGCACGATAATGTAGTTGTTATCGAAATCAATATCCNNAAGGTGGTCTAGAATCATGTGCACTTCGTTGCGCGAGAAAACCACGGGCAAGCGCGCAGAACGCTGTGCGCGAGGGACATCGCCAAACGACCCAAGCGATTTATGCAGCACTTGCGAGTATAAAAAAATAATCGCATTTAGTGCTTGATTTTGTGTAGATGAAGAGACATATTTATCACAAGCGAGGTAAGTTAAGAAACTACGAATTTCATTTTCACCCAATTCCATGGGGTGGCGCTTATGGTGAAAAAGAATGTACCGCTTAATCCACTGCATGTAAGCTTTTTCCGTGCGGATACTAAGATGTTTCAGGCGAGCAGTTTCGCTCACTTTATTCAACAATTTTTGTGCCATAGCCAGTCCTCTTTACTTGACAAGAATAAACAATTTTTTATTCATAGTCTATAATTTATGTCTAATATGCATGAATTATAGAGTTACTCTATCTAAGCATTAGTTAGGCGCAGTGCTACTANNTATTGGAGAGAAGTGGTCGCAGAAAAGGCAAGGGAATTAATCAACGATTTCCAACAACCCGATCCTTCTACAGAATTCCATGTATCTCTAATCTTTTTCCTGACTAGAAACACATCAGATCTGGACAATTTGGCTAAACCAGTCTTAGACACCCTATTTCACACGCGAAACGCTCAAGTGAATAATCTTGCTCTAACTGTTTCCCTGTTTCAAAACATCGACGATCCTCAAGTGTTTGATTTAATTCTCCAAAAAAGAATTGTGAAAACAATCATTCAATCGGGTGTTGACATATTTGTTTCTTGGCATTCTGCAACAAACAGGCCATAGGAGGTTTAAATGAAACGATTAATATTGTGACTATCCTTTTTATTATTCTCTTGTTCGAATAAAAGCGAAGAAATATCCAATCTGATCAAGAGTGGCAAATACGATGAGGCAAAGGCTCAGATATTTACGCTATCACCAAATGAACGTTCAACTCCTGAAATTGCAAAGCTATTGGCGGAGGCGGAGGTTGGCAGTATGATCAACCAAGCACAGAAAAGTGTGAATGAGAAATTATATGATAAAGGTCTTGATACCGTCTTTAACAACATTGAACAATTTCGCACATATCCTGCATTGATCGAGACACTGAGTTCGCGTTCTAGGCTTTGGGCGCTGCAAGCTGCTGAATATTATATCCAAACCAAAGACTTTTATAAGGCACATTATTGCCTCTCAAGAGTCGATAAAGTTGTAAAACTATCCGAAGACGGTGCTCGTCTTCTTAATGAAACTCGAAAACTTGTTATTACAGGGCTATGGGTTGGCAAAGCAAACAAAGGTGAAGGTGGAACGATTACTATGCGACTTACCGCCCTTACTGGCTCGACGTTTCAAGGAGTCGCGGAACTTCAATGGGCAATGTATGAAAGTCCCATTACTGGTGGCTTTTTTGATGGAAAGGAATTGTCTGCAAACTTAGTATGGCAATACCGCACACCTATCACTGGGTACGGAGATCATGGAATACCGAATGAAGTACTTGGTTATCATCCAGGTTCATCCAACTTCACTATGACTGGAACGCTTGAAAATGGAGTGCTGAAAATAGCCATTGCGGATGCACGAAAGATTTCTCATTGGACTCTAAAAAAGAAAACCGAATAAGTTGCTAACACTGCGCCTAACCAGGCGCTCAAGCTGTTATGTAAAAAGTCAATATGTAGATGAAAAATATTTTAAATAATTCTTATCTCCACAGACAAGGAAACACGCAAGGCTGAAAAGAACCATTCTGTTATAAACAGTCTGAGCGCAAAGACTCAGCTGCATGAAGTAAAATAAGGTTTAAAGAAAGGTGCGGCTGCAATCTGACGAGAATCTATAGTGCAACGGTCCCGATGAAAGTCGGGATTGATTGCTAGGGCCATCGAGCTCTTATAGACAAGCTTGAGCAAGCAGTCCGCACCGATATATTACAGCAATTCTTTTCCGCTGAAAGCGGTTCAGCCATTGGTTATTCTGTTAAGCAACGAGCGCATAGACATATTCTTCCTGTTTCAACCACACGTGGCGCACACGTGTAACGAGTTTTTTTGCAATGCGAATGATGGCATCTTGAGATTTCATACGTTTGGAAAGTTCTTTGAATTTCAGAGTCATGGCAGGATCTTCTCTAACAGCAGTCCAGGCAGCTTCGATCATCATGGTTCGCAGAAATGGGTTTTGTCGAACAGAGATACCGTTGACATACACATTCTCATCGGAGGTTTGTGTCGAAGGGACTAAGCCGACAAAACTGACCAGATGGTTATCGTTGGCGAAGCGATTCATATCCATGATCTCGGTGTAGAGATACATCGCCGTAATGAAGGCGATTCCGGGAACTCCTTGCAGGGCTTTCATAATGGGAGCGATATCTGGATGTCTCGCTTCTTTGCGGAGTTGTTGGAGTACATTCTTGTTGTGTTGACGGATTTCTTTGAGCTGGAGAATCAAATTCTGGAGTGTAAAATTGCCGGCAGAAGTTTTCATCTGCAGTTGTTGAAGCCAAAGGATGAAAGCGTGCGACCATCGGGCGCTGCCGGAGAATTGCAGAGGGATTTGTATTCCTTGACAATAGAGAAGTCCTTTGATTCTGTTTTTAATACGGGTTTGGGATTGGATGATGCGATAACGCAGGCGCATCAGCGCACGGAGTTCTTCGTGGAAGGTATCGGGAATATAAATGCCGTGGAGATCTTTGTTTTCATGTGTGCGGGCAAGTTTTCGTGAATCAATCGGATCACTCTTATTTACTTTTTCTTTGTTGGTGGTAGGGACATCTGCTGGGTTGACAATGATGCAATCGATGTTGTGTTGGCGGAAGATACGNNGTAGACGATATGATAGATGCCGTCGGGATAATTTTTCTTGAGATAGGCGATCAGTTCCAGAGGCGATGGGTTCATAGAGAAAGTTTTGAGTTCCAGGCCGTCGAGTCGGATGGTGACTTTCCAATTTCGCAAATGTGCATCAAGACCGATGAAGAAGTGAACCTTGGCGAATGAAATAAGTTGTGTGGTATGCATAAAAAGTCTCCTTTGATAAGTAAATGAACTTCCAAGAAGGTACTTTGATTAATAGACTTTTTAAACATAACTTCTGACGGAATGAGCTCACTGCAA
>PLMS01000024.1 GCA_003142575.1 Ignavibacteriota bacterium | reverse complement strand
GCGAACATAATGATGCCAATATTCTCTGTTTTGGGGCACGCATCATCAGTTGGGAAACAGCAACAGAAATTGTAAAGACGTTTCTCTCAACTCCTTTTAGCGGCGGCGAGCGACACATGTGCCGCATAGAAAAGATTCACTCGTTGACAAATCTCTAGAATCCATTAAAATGTTTATCACTCTCTTAAACAATTTCCTTAAAGAACTTACCCATGAAAAATCTTAAGACCGCCGATTCAGAAGTCTATGCCGCAATTCAAAGCGAAGTTCATAGACAAAACACCAAGCTGGAACTTATCGCTTCCGAGAACTTCGTGAGCCTTGCCGTACTGGAAGCAATGGGCAGCGCTTTGACGAATAAATATGCGGAGGGATATCCTTCGAAGCGTTACTATGGGGGCTGCGAGTTTGTCGACATTGCCGAAAATCTTGCACGCGATCGTGCAAAAAAATTATTCGGTGCTGAATATGTCAACGTGCAGCCGCATTCCGGTTCGCAAGCAAACATGGCAGTTTATTTCTCTTTCATCAAACCTGGCGACACTGTCCTGGGTATGAATCTTTCTCATGGCGGCCACTTGACGCATGGATCTCCGGTGAACTTTTCCGGTCAGTTGTATCGTTTTACAGCCTATGGCATTTCGAAGGATACCGGCTGCATCGATTACAACGATGTAGAAGAAAAGGCAAAACACGACAAGCCTAAGATGATTACAGTTGGAGCGAGTGCCTATTCGCGCAACATCGATTATAAAGCATTCCGCGAAATTGCGGACAAGGTTGGCGCATTCCTCTTTGCCGATATTGCACATCCAGCAGGATTGATCGCGGCAAAACTACACAACGATCCGCTTCCTTATTGTCACGTCGTTTCATCGACAACTCATAAGACGCTCCGAGGCCCTCGCGGCGGACTCATTCTTATCGGCAAGGATTACGAGAATCCATTTGGACAGGTAGCACCAAAATCCGGCCGCAAGAAGATGATGTCGGAATTAATTGATTCGACGGTTATTCCCGGTGTTCAAGGCGGCGCACTCATGCATGTGATAGCTGCCAAAGCAGTTGCCTTCGGTGAAAATCTTCTGCCAGAATACCGCACCTACGCAGAACAAATCATCAAGAACGCTCATGCTCTCTCGGCGGCATTAGTAAAGCGAGGCTACAATATTATTTCCGGCGGCACAGACAATCATCTCATGTTGATCGACTTACGTAATAAAAATCTCACCGGTAAAGATTCCCAGGAAGCGCTGGATCTCGCAGGGATTACGGTGAATAAAAATGCCGTGCCATTCGACGACAAATCGCCGCTCATCACGAGCGGTATTCGCGTTGGTACGCCTGCTGTTACAACGCGCGGACTGAAAGAACCGGAAATGGAAATCATTGCGGGCTTCATCGATCGTGCGCTGATCAACCGAACGGATGAAAAAGTACTGAAGCAAGTAAGTGAAGATGTAAAAACACTCTGTGCAAAATTTCCGCTGTACCCCGAACTGATATAATGGTACTTGATGAGCATTACCCAAGCCATTCTTGGTAAGATATTCCAATCGGCTGGAAAATCTCCCAGCCAAAAGGAAATGTCTTTTCTGGAACACCTCGATGAGCTCCGTTCAAAAATCATTAAAGCGCTTATCGGAATTCTTATCGGCACAATTCTCTGTGTCTTCTTCGCTGACTTTATCGTTCAAAATGTACTGTTGCATCCGCTTCGGTCAGTGGGCTTAAAGACACAAGTACTTTCGCCCTACGGTATTGTGATGCTGTATATGGAGGCTGTACTGATATGCGGAATCATTCTCAGCATGCCGTATACCATTTATTGCCTTTGGACGTTTGTCGCTCCTGGATTGCTCCCAAAAGAACGCCGCTACATCTCGCGTATTGTCTTCTTCACATCGTTTTGTTTTTTTGCCGGCGTAGTATTCGGATATTACGTCCTCTTACCGACTGCTCTCACTTTTTTTTCGACCTTTGGCACTCAAAACATCGAACTCCATATTGCTCTTGATCAATACGTGAGCTTTATGCTTACATTATTACTTGGTGCCGGACTCGTTTTTGAACTTCCCATGATCTCTTATTTTTTATCCAAGATGGGAATACTGTCTCCCAAATTCATGCGCAAGTACCGCCGTCACGCCATTGTTGTCATCTTTATTATTTCTGCAGTCGTTACACCGACTCCTGATATGGTAACGCAAACTCTTCTCGCTCTGCCGATGTACCTTTTATATGAGGTCAGCATTTTCATCTCAAAGTATTCACAAAAAAAGACAGCGGCTTCTCCTGAGGATGCCGCATGAGTATATTTCGTCCATCAGAGAGTTCACTCGATAGTATTCGCGAGCCGGTCACACAAGAGCTCAAAAAGTTCGATGGCGTTTTTCGAGAAGCGATGCGGTCTCAGGTTGCTCTGGTGTATCTCATTACCCGCTACATCCTTCGCCAGAAGGGAAAACGCGTTCGTCCTTTGCTGGTGATGCTCAGTGCAAAGTTATGTGGCGAGATCAATGACAGCACCTACCGCGCTGCTACACTCATCGAGCTTCTGCATTCCGCTACACTTGTTCACGATGATGTCGTCGACGATGCCGATACACGCCGAGGTTTTGCTTCCATCAACGCTGTCTGGAAAAATAAAGTGGCTGTGCTGATGGGTGATTATCTCCTTTCACGCGGTCTTCTGCTCTCTCTGCAATACAACGATTATTATTTTCTGAATTCGACTTCCAACGCAGTAAAACGGATGAGCGAAGGAGAATTGCTGCAGATTCAAAAAAGCCGGCAGCTGAATATTGACGAAGAGACCTATATCAAGATCATCAGCGATAAGACGGCATCGCTCTTTTCAGCGTGCACGGATATCGGTGCCGCAAGTACGACAGAAGATCCGGAGAAAAGAAATTTACTGAAAGCGTACGGCGAGAATGTCGGATTGGCATTTCAGATACGGGACGATCTGCTCGATTATCTCGGGCGAAAGAGCATTCTTGGCAAACCGACCGGCGGCGATATTAAAGAAAAGAAACTCACACTGCCGCTGATTTATGCGCTTCATCAAAGCGATCGGCATGAAGCACAGCAAGCATTGCGATTCGTAAAAAAGGGCGCGAAGCAAAAAGATGTTACATGGATAGTCGACTTTGTCCGGAATAACGGCGGCATCGAATATGCAATTCAAAAAGCGGAAGAGTTCGCAACACATGCCCGCGCTTGTCTCTCCTCCTTCCCCGATTCACCAGAGAAACAGTCTCTTCTGCAATTTGTTCGTTTTGTTATTGAACGGAATAGTTAGAACTGATATTGCGAACAGGTTTCCTTAGCTCCGCAATTTATTGTAGTGCGTGATTCATCCAACAATATTACAGAGCCGATTCATCGGGTTCCTCATTTTCCTTAACAAATGCTCGAGAAGCATAAACCGCTATCACTTTAATTTCTATATGAATCAGTCCTCATTAATAAAATACCTCGGAACAAGCTCCGAGGTATTCAATCTGTTTTTCCGGATTCCCGATTAAAACATTCAGGAATGAATTGTTGCAAGCTAACGCTTGCTTCATTCTCAGGCTTCCAGCTGTTATACCCATGGATTTTGCGTTTTATGCATCCGCCGTTTTTTTGGCGGATAGGCAGGCGGGACTGCGGGGTATTAAACCTGAAAAAAATAAAAAGTGGATGAAATGACTTCTCACTCATCTTGATTCTCCACACCTTTCTGTGTAGATTGTCGCAGAAAAAAAAATATAGGTTTTTACGCATGGCATTGATGGTTAGTATTTCAGGAATTCGCGGAGTTGTTGGTGAAACTCTCACACCTGAAACTATTGTTCAATATGCTTCGGCATATGCTCTCTACTGCAATCGCGGGCACATTATAGTCGGTAGAGACGGACGCATTACCGGCAAAAATGTTCTCGATATCGTTGCTTCTACCTTGCTGCAAATGGGCTGTGATGTAACGGATTTGGGCATCTGTCCGACACCAACGGTTGCACTTGCTATTGAGAAACTGAAAGCCGCAGGTGGTATTTCGATTACCGCCAGTCACAATCCGTTGATATGGAATGGACTCAAATTCTTTGCTTCCACCGGTTTATTTTTAGATACTGATGAAAATCGTGAGTTTTGGCGTCTTGCTGAACAGCCGGCGAAATATGTTTCGTGGGATAAACAAGGCAAGTACACCCTTCAAGAAACATTTCTGGATGAACACATCCGCGAAGTACTTTCTCTTTCCTACATCGATATTGGAAAAATTCGGGCACGTAAATTTAAGGTTGTTTTGGATTGCGTCAATTCAGCTGGAGGAATTATTGTCCCTCGTTTGCTGGAAAAACTTGGCTGCGAAATCATTCCGATCCATTGTGAGATGACCGGCATTTTTGGACACACACCGGAACCAATCCCTGAAAATCTCACTTCGCTCTGCGCCAAAGTGCGCGAACAGCACGCCGATATCGGTATTGCCGTGGATCCTGATGTCGATCGTCTCGTCCTTATTAACGAAAAAGGTGAACCGTTCGGTGAAGAATATACTATCGCATCCTGCACAAAATTTATACTTGAAAAAATTACTAATCGACAATCTAAAATCGCTCCCGCACACAACGCGGGATCTCCGCTTCGCTCCGACAATCAGCAATCTCTGAAAGTTGTCATCAATCTTTCCACAACCCGCGCTGTGGAAGACATCGCGAAGCACTATGGCGCTTCAACTCTTCATACTCCGGTTGGTGAAATGAATGTAGCCAAGAAGATGAAGGAAGTCGGCGCAGTGATCGGCGGTGAAGGAAGCGGGGGCGTTATTCTTCCGAAAGTCCATCTCGGTCGTGACGCCATTGTTGGAATTGCGCTTGTTCTCCAGCATCTTACTGAATTCGGCGGAACACTATCAGAATTGAAAGCTGCCATGCCGCAGTATTATATCACGAAAGGGAAAGTCGATCTCGGCACTCTGAATCCCGATGCAATTCTCAAACAACTGACGGCTGATCATTCTGTGAGCGATACGATCAACACTGATGATGGATTAAAGATTGATTTCCCAGAATCATGGGTACATCTGAGAAAATCGAACACCGAGCCGATCATCCGCATTATCGCGGAGGCACATACCAAAGCCGAAGCTGATGAACTCGTAAAGAAATTCACAGCGAAGATTCTTGCGTGATGAAAAGAGATATGCCGCCCCTTCGGGGCTTGCACATTCGTTCTTCTGGAATTTATAAATATTACGCTCCATACGGAGCGTCTCAGAATTTGACCTATTTCCAGATACTGGATGAAGTCCCAAAGGGACGAAATCGTTATAGAAAAAATATATAATGAAAACGAAGCTCCGTCAGGAGCGGCATATGAATATTTGCGTAACATCAGTTATTTAGAAAGAATTCGTTTGAACATGTATCCCGGTATTATTTTTGCATCGTCCTTTTCACCTGGACTTTTCTTTATATTCGGTGAAAGCGGCACGTCCGCAGCAGGTAGTAGGATGCAAATTTCTCCGGTTGGAATTGGATTGAATTCGCCGCATTAACCTTGAACGGGTTAATGATATTTATTCAATAATCGCAGTAATAATTTTTCTTATGATAAACGTTCGCGCACTTCTCCAGCTTTCTTCCGTGCCACGCATTGGCCCGCAAAAAATTCGTGCACTTGTTGCGTATTTCAAAACCCCCGAAAATGTTTTTCAAGCGCCTGCACGCGAATTGATAGCTGTTCCAGGAATCGATAAGAAACTCGCCTCGAACATCCTTCACCACACCAATGGCGAGAAGTTTGCTGACGACCAACTGAAGCGGCTGAATAAACTCGACGGCAAGATCGTAACCGTGTGGGACAAAGAGTACCCCGATCTGCTTCGTAAAATTTACGATCCGCCCGCTTTTCTTTTTGTACTCGGGAAATTTAAAGAACTCGACTCTCGCGCCATTGCTCTTGTAGGCACACGCCATCCTACCGCATACGGTCACTCTGTTGCAGAGAATATGACACGCGATCTCGCCAAGCAATCCATCACACTTGTCAGTGGACTGGCACGCGGAATTGATACGATTGTTCATTCGACAGCATTAAAATGCGGCACACGGACTATCGCCGTTATCGGTTCCGGTTTAGATGTTCCGTATCCTCCTGAAAACAAAAAGCTTATGGACCATATTGCCGAAGAAGGAGTAGTCGTCTCAGAGTTTCCGATGGGAACAAAACCCGATGCGTCAAACTTTCCGAGACGCAATCGTATCATCAGCGGACTGACACTCGGTACGGTCGTCATAGAATCTGCGGAAGATGGTGGCGCGCTGATTACCGCAACCACGGCACTCGATCAAGATCGCGAAGTGTTCGCGGTTCCTGGCAACATCACTGAGAAGCGCAGCGCCGGATCGAACAAACTCATCCGCGATGGTCGCGCAAAACTTGTTACGTGTGTAGATGATATTTTTGCAGAGCTTCGACTTCAACTTCGCCTCTCTCTCGACGAACCAATGCAGAGACCCGCCATTGAATTGACCCTGACTGAACGCACTATTTTTGATTTTTTAAGTTCAGAACCGGTTCATATCGATACCCTTGCCGAGCAAGCAGATTCTTCAACTTCCGACGTTCTGGTCACCCTTCTTTCGTTAGAATTTAAAAGTGTGGTGCGTCAATTACCGGGAAAATTATTTATCCGTTCATAATTCTCATTGCTTTCCTATAAGTGGAATTTTCGCTATACTAC
>PLMS01000049.1:5742-13987 GCA_003142575.1 Ignavibacteriota bacterium | reverse complement strand
TCTGCTGCCCGTTTTTCTTTCTCTTCGCTTTGGAAGGCGAGTTCTTTGTCGGCAATAATTAACTCTGCTGCCCGTTTTTCTTTCTCTTCATTTTGAAAGGCGAGTTCTTTGTCGGCAATGATTAATTCTGCCGAACGTTTTTTGCTTCCAATAAGATTAAAGAAATTTTTCATCGGTTTCCCTTTTATTAATTGATTTTTACTTCACTTCTTCGTTCACGATGATGTTCTTATCGTTTAATATACTTTCTGCTTCAAGCAGAACAATATGTTCTTTCGTGACACCTTTTAGATACTTTTCCCCGATCCCTATGTCACTCGGCGGAACTGCCATGATCTCTTTAAGTGCCACAGATTGTGTTCCCTCCACAACATCAGCCAGAATACCAAACTCCATCCGTTCGTTACACATGATAATTACTTTATTCAGTTCTCCCAGACCTTTTTCCGGCAGATTGAAGAATTTTTTGAGATCAATGACCGAAACAATCTGTCCGCGGACGTTTATAATTCCCATGACAAATGACGGCGTACCGGGCAGAGTTGTCATATCTTTTAAAGGATATACTTCGCGTACAAATGCGGTTTCAATTCCGTATGTTTCATATGCTAAACGGAACACAATAATTTCTATACATTCTTGTTGACCGGTTTCATCGTTCTCCCGTAACGCCAGCGCTTGCGCTCTTTTTTTTAAGAGAGAACGTTTTTTTTCCGGCAATAGAATTTCCTTTTGTTCAATTACTTTCTGCAAAGAAACCACTTTGCTTTTGATTTCGTCCCAATCAATTTTTGTGCTATGCTTTTGCCCTGGTGTCATTTGATTTAGTTTCATACGAGATCTCTTGTTTGATCTGCAGTCATAATTATTTCTTTGAATCTACCGGCAACGAGTCCTTCAGATTCAAAGAGGATTTCATTCTGGCTGCATGTATTTAAAATCGTTAAAACATTTTCAGTACATTTATTCGCGCTTTTAACATTGCCAAGACGTTGATAAATCTTTCCTAAGGAATAGTACGAGAGAACAAAGTTGGAGTCTAAAAATATTGCGCGTTTGAGCGAGGTTACTGCTTCATCCAACTGATTATTTTCCTGCAAAATTGCTGCGTAAAGATAGTGCAAACCGGGATTGAGCTTGTCTGCCTCTATTGCTTTTTCACATGATTGTAATGCACTGACAAGCATTCCTTGGTTTGCATACGCTCGAATGGAAAGAATCCGTTCCGCTGATGTTTGATCATCTTTTTGAAGCGTCTCAATGACTTCCGCGTAGTTGCCCTGCGCATACGACACCAATGCCTTGTCATACATTGAATGAATTTGAAGGGGGATTTCTGCTTCAGGAAGAATTTCGTTTTCGATTTTGCGAATCTGCGGTTCTATCTCTACGATAGTATTGACCGGACTTAACTGCCATGGATATCCCATAGGTGTATGAACGGGTACCTCTACAGGAATCTGCTGTTGTACTTTCAGCTTCTTCGATGTCTTTTGATAAAGAATCATCCCTGGAAAATTCATTGCTGTAAATTCCGACAAGCTCTGAAGAGAGAGTTCGCTTGCAGAAACCGCCAGGTAGCCGTCTTGTATGAGAGAGTTGAACAAACCGCACACGACTTGACTACGACGCTTCTCTGTAAAATACATAAGGACGTTTCGGCAAAATATGATATCCATGGCATTCGTATCATTGAGCGGAGATGGAAAAACATTGTCAGCCAAATTCAGATATTCAAATTTTACCATATTTTTGATTTGAGGAATAATCTCAAACATATTATTCTCTTTCGGTAAAAAATATTTTCCCTTTAACCAAAGCGGCACACTTCGAAAAGACCGCTGTCCATATTGACCGATTGCTGATTTGCATAAACGTGAAGAACTAATATCTGTTGCAAGAATTGTAATGTTCCAATCTTTTATCTGTGGAATCGCCCTGTGAAGAGCTATAGCAATTGAATATGGTTCTTCACCGGTTGAGCACCCGGCACTCCATATTCTTATTCTCTTCTTTTCTTGCCGCGAACGAATCAGTTCGGGAAGAATGCTTTGTTCTAATGCTTCAAAAGTTTCGGGTTCACGCCAGAAATATGTTTCGTTGATGGTAAGATGGGTGGTCAATATTTCCACATGCTCGTGTGTCATGGGTGAAGACATCATATGCTGTATAAAATTTTCTACTTCTGTATAACCGAATTCTGTTGCAGCAGCAGTGATATTACGTTCTAAATCACTCCATCGTTCTTTGGGAAAATTCAACGCGAGATGTTCAGCAACAAATTCGCTAATTTGCAATAACGTGTTTTCCGGAAGAGTATGCTTCATTTCTCACCTTCGGTAAGAGCTGCATCTAGTACTCGTTCTTCATCAAGAGAAAGAAATTTTTCAAGATCAGTGATCAGGACAATGCTATGTTCAATGGTAGCAATACCAGACAAATACTCTGTAAATGGGAAAGACTCTCCTGCATCTATTGCCTGATGATGTTCAAGGTCATACACACCATTGACCGAGTCCACTACAAGCACGACAAGCCGTTGAGAAGTCCGCGCAATAATGAATTGATCTTCTAAGTGTATATCGCGCTGCGGCAACCGGAAGAGCTTGCGAATATCAATAACGGGGATGATCTCTCCGTGAAAATTTATAACGCCTGAAACTACTTGGGGTGCTCTCGGTAAAGGCGTTATCTCCACTGCACGTTCAACTTTTACAACTTCAGATAAATAAAGAGCATAACGCGGTTCTTCGAGACTGAACAGAATAATTTTCTGTTTATCAATATTCTTGAAATTATCCACCGTTTACTCCTGTTAATGTATTCGAAGACTGAACCATAACGTTTTTGATTTCCTGGACACCTCTATGAAAGATCGTAGCGTTCATTGAGCAAGTCTATGTGACGTTTCATCACCACAGCCTTTTGAGATTTGTCCCGCGCCATAACCCTTTCAAACGGTTCCTCGATTACCGGTGAATAGCTTGATTCTCTTTTCTGTTCAACAGTTGAGAGTTTGGAAACGAGAAATAATATTCACTTTCTAAAACCCCCACAGCATCCAACTATCCTTTGCTTTCTCCATAAGTGTTTTCAACTCTGCTGAACTTTTTTTTAAATTCACAACAGTAGAATCGATATTTTGTCTCATTGTTGAATCCATTAACAGCATTCCTATTGTTCCTTTGCCCGAGTGGATACTGTCGGTAATCTTCGACACATTACTTGTGATACTGGATGTGTTATCAATAGTTGTTTTCAATGATGTCAGAATTTCATCGATATCATTTGCCTTATCCATAAGTATTTTAAACCCGGCTGAGCCTTCTTTCAAATTTGCAACCGTAGAATCGAAATTTTGATCCATCGATTGATCCATTAATAGCCTTCCTATTGTTCCTTTCCCTGATCGAATATTTTCTGTAACCTTCGACAAATCACTTGTGATATTGGTTGTATTATCAATCGTTTTCTTTAATGATATCATAAAATCGTCCACACCCAAGGGCGGGACTGTTTGGACGATATCGTTGTTTTCTATTTCCTTTTTTCCGCCTGTGCCAGGATACATGATGATCGTTTTATTCCCAATAAGACCCTCCGAGCCAATGCTTGCAACTGCATCCTTCATGATAAATTTTCGAACGGTTTCATCAAAGAGTATTTCTACTCTCACGGATGTATCACTCACGATCATAATATTGTCCACCGTCCCCACATTGACTCCCGAGAGACGCACGTTATTCCCTGGCTGAAGTCCGCCAACATCCTTGAATATCCCGCTGACCCGAAACGTTTTTCTGAATAATTGCTTTCCTTCACCGATAAAATATATTCCGACAATGAATACCATCATTCCAATGGAAATAAATATCCCCAATTTGATCTTATTGCTTGTTTCTTTTTTCATTTCATCAGCTCTTTGATTTCTGTGATCGATTATTCAAAAAACGACCGTATCCAGGCATCTGTCGAGTTCTTGAGCTCGTCGAATGATCCTTCAGCTTCACACATTCCATCTTTGATCACGATGACTCGATCTGCTGTGAGTCGTGCGCATTCCATATCGTGTGTGATAATGACGGAAGAGGTATTATATTTTTTTTGTACTTCCAAAATGAGCTTGCTTATTTCTTTTGATGTAATGGGATCAAGTCCGGTTGTCGGTTCGTCATACAGCATAATCTCCGGTTTTAAGATCAATGTCCGGGCCAGACCTAACCTCTTTCGCATACCGCCGGAAAGCTCTGCGGGCGTTTTATCGATTGCTTTCGATAGTCCTACATTTTCCAAAGCTTCTTTTATCAACGAGTTCATTTTTTCTTTCGATATTGAACGCTGCTGCCTTCTCAGCGGAAATTGAAGGTTTTCCCTTACTGACATGGAATCATACAAGGCAGCGCTTTGAAAGAGAAAACCAATCTTTTTACGTGTTTCAATGAGCTCCTCTTCCGAGAGTTGAGATATATCTTTTCCAAAAATAGCAAGCGAGCCATAGTCACAATCAACCAATCCTACGATACATTTTATGAGCACCGATTTACCGGTTCCGGATTTTCCGAGGATGACGAGATTCTCTCCTTTATTAATCACCAAATTGATATCCCGCAGCACATCATTATTCTCAAACGATTTCCTCAGATGTACCATCTCAACTACGACAGAACTGTCTTGCCTAGAATCGTGTTCGATATTTATTGGTATTGCATTCTCTGTCATTCTTCTGCTTACTCGATTCAGTATTGATACAAACTTGTAATTTGTACCGCTATCATATCTATTAAAAATACCAATAAAGATGCGAATACGACGGCTGAGTTTGCCGCTTTTCCCACTCCTTCCGTTCCAGTATTTGCACAATAGCCTTTATAACATCCTATCAAACCGATTGCAAAACCGAAAAAAAACGTTTTGACAATCGCCGGGAGCAGATCGCTAAAAGTAAGACTCTGAAATACCTGCAAAAAGAAAAAGGAGGCACTGACACTTCCTCTTAAGTTTACGCCGATAAATGATCCTAATAAGCCAACAGCATCGGCCAACACAGCCAAGAGAGGAAGCATCATTGTTGCGGCGAGCACTCTTGTTACGACAAGAAATTTAAACGGATTAGTGCCCGAGACCTGCATCGCATCGATCTGTTCGGTCACCTTCATTGATGACAGCTCTGCGCCAATTCCGGAACCTACTTTCCCGGCAAAAATCAATCCCGTGATCACCGGTCCTATTTCCCGTATGAGGGATACGGCTACCATCGCAGGCAACATCGAAACCGCGCCAAACTTGTCCAAGGTGGGTCTTGTCTGAATAGTAAACACAAGCCCAATTATAAATCCGGTAATACCAACCAACGGAAAAGACTTGTAGCCGATCAGAAACGATTGTTTCAACAGCTCATTGAACTCATACGGAGGCTTCAACACTTCTTTGAAGAAGCGCATTGTAAAAAATGCCAGCGATGTTACTTCGATAAAGAATTTTCCAAAGATCGACGCTAAAAAATCCTCTTCAATTTTTTCACGGGTGATCGATCTTATTTTTATTTTAGGTTCCATTGTTCGTTATGTCTTTCAATATCTTTAACTATCCATCCGGCGGTTCTCTGTTTCCCAATAAACCACCTTTATCCAAAACCTCAACTGTGTTCTTGATTGAGGATTCCAGGGTTCATCTTTTCATTTTTCTTCTCTCTTTTAGCCGCTTTTTTTTCTTTCATGGTTTTTGCCGGTTCTTTTTTAGAACTCTTTTTACTGTTTTGACTTTTGCTCATGATGTTTATCCTTTCAATTTAGATTAAGGTCTCTTGTTTTGGCTGGCTATTCTTTTCGCCGGCTGGTTTTCAATTGCTCATGTTTGATGTTCACAGTTAGTTCCTCATACTATTTATTCTCTTTTTGTTTTTGCCGGATATTTTTATAGACACATCGCCTCTTCTACTCATACCCATTTTTACCTTGTCTTGAGTGAAACGTTCATTCCTTGCTTTTTCAATCCCGATAACTTTGAGCGCATCTGATTCTTCAGCTTCAAATTCAGACCGCAGCACAACAATCTGGGCTTCCATTGCTTCACGCTTACGCTCTAATCCAAATTGTTTACTTCCGATTTCTTGCTGACGCAATAATTGTTCTGCCTCGTCTTTCGCCTCTTGTGATAATCGCGCCGATCCTGTCAAAACACCGTCCGCGCCAACATAGACATCAAGCAGTTCGATGCCTTGGTTTGTCAGCCTAAACTCGCGAATCTGATTGGAGTGCGCCATACCGCGCGATTTAAGCACATACAACCCTCTGTTACGTTCACCTCCAATTTCAATATCACGCAGAAGCAACCATGTATCTATCAGGGACGAGATGTAAACATCCGTATTCTCCATATTTTCGTCGGCGGAAGTGAGACTTGTGAAGAATGCAGTGATCCGCTTCATCTTCAAAAAATCTACAAGGCGCAGTAACATTGTTTTAACTTCAGTTTGATTCTCTCCCATCACGAATGCATTAATAGGGTCGAGGATAACGATGTTCGGTTCAAATTTATTGATCAATTTGATACTCGTCGTCAGGTGAGTTTCCAAGCCATAGAGTGTCGGACGTGTTGCATGAAACTGAAGCAACCCTTTTTTCACCCAGGGTTCTAAATTTATTCCAATGGAACGCATATTGCGCACAAGCTGACTGGGGGATTCTTCAAAAGTAAAATAGAGAACGCGTTCTTTCCTCTTGCATGCCGCTTCAACAAATTGCGCGGCAATGCTCGTCTTGCCCGTACCGGCAGTGCCTGAAACAAGCATCGTACTGCCGCGAAAGTAACCTTTACCGGAGAGCATTGTGTCGAGACGCGGAATACCGGTGGAAATTCTCTCGTCGGATGATGAGTAGTTCAGTCCCAGGGAAGTGACAGGCAGAACAGAGAAACCATCTTCATCAATAAGGAAAGGATACTCGTTTGTACCGTGCGTTGAACCACGATATTTGACAATACGCAGCCGTCGTATGGATGATTGATCGTTCACACGATGATCGAGCAGAATGACACAATCGGAGACGTACTCTTCCAAGCCTTGACGCGTTAAGGTACCTTCGCCTCGCTCTGCAGTCATTATTGCTGTTACGCCTTTCCTTTTCAGCCAGCGCAATAACCGGCGCAGTTCAGCACGCAGTATAAGAGGATTTGGCAACCCTGAAAAGAGTGATTCTATGGTATCCAGCACAACACGCTTAGCGCCGATGCTCTCAATTGCATGATGGATCCTGACAAACAAACCTTCAAAATCGTATTCACCGCCTTGTTCGATTTCACCCCGTTCAACGTGAATGTACTCAAGCAAAATCTTTTTGCGCTTTACAAGACGGTCCAAATCGAACCCCAACGAAGCAACGTTTGCTGTGAGTTCTTTCTCTGTTTCCTCGAACGATATAAAGACGCCCGGTTCATTGTACTGCGTTGCTCCGCGGACGAGAAACTCCATGGCAAAGAGGGTCTTTCCGCAACCCGCACCGCCGCATACAAGAGTCGGCCTGCTTTTCGGTAATCCCCCGCCCGTTATTTCGTCCAATCCCTGAATACTTGTGGGGGACTTTGGAAGGATATTACGATGAAATCGTGCTTCTTTTTTCTTCATGATATTTTATCTCCGGATATGTTTTTGTTTTTCTTACATATAATAAAATCTGTCATCAATAATTTCACTTGACACCAATATCCATCTGATAACAAACAAAATAGTACACCCCCTTAGAATAGATTTTGGTGTTTTCTCCCTTTATCTCAATGAATTATAGAAACATCTGCAAAACAAAACAATAAGCCAAAGGGATGAAAAAAGGATTAATCCTTTTAAACAACCGAACCGCTCTTTGATTCCATGGAGGGTTGATGGTGAACTATCGAATATGTAAAAGTAATCGAAATCGGACATTCAACAGTGAAATTAAGTTATTCTACTACTTGAACTGAAAATAAATCAATGCAACGGCAGAAACGCTCATCAATGTGAGCGTTATTGATCCGAGAACATTTGACCATCTTTTGTTGGTAAATTCCCCCATTACTTTCTTATTGTTACAAATGTGCATAATGATGGCAATCATGACCGGCGCTGTTAAGCCATACAAAACAGCAGTGTAAATAAGCGCTTGTATTGGGCTTATGCCGAGAAAATCCAGAGACAATCCGACAATGAGCGACACGATAAGTGTGATATAAAACCCTTTGGCTTCGTGAAATTTTTTATCTAACCCTTCCT
>PLMS01000049.1:0-5732 GCA_003142575.1 Ignavibacteriota bacterium | reverse complement strand
TAATGCTTTTGCGGCTTGTCCTATTGTATCAATTTGTCTGATACCCGCCTGATACAATACAGCGCCCGTTGTAAGGATTATGAAAAACATAACAAGGTTTGAAAATAGCATCCCGAAATCGATATCCATTTTCATGTTGTTTAAAATTCGTTTATTGATTATGATTTTTTTATGACTCTGTGAAATGTCTTCCGCTTCCATAGTGGCTTGCCAAAAAAACAGGTAAGGAGAAATAGTGGTGCCGAGAATGGCAACAAGTATCTCAAAAAAAGCCTTGTTGAAATGAATAGTTGGAATAAAAGTACTTTTCATAACTTCCACCCAATCTGCATGCATCAAGAACGGAACTACGACATACAATAATAACGAAAGGCAAAGCCATTTTAATACAGCAGCAAGTTTTTGATATGGGAATTTGATAATAAAGGAAATAAGCAAAACCGTAAATAGTATACTGAACACAAAAGATGGAATTTGAGGTATCAGTAAATTGGCAACAGCTCCCATTCCCTGGATGTCTGCGCCTATATTGAGTGTAATAGCGGGAAAACTAAATACCGCCATGAGATAGAGAATACCTTTCGGATATTTCTTCCTTAGTGTTGCTGTCAATCCCTCTTGAGTTACTATACCGATTCGTGCGCACATCTCCTGCACAGCAGCCATGAGAGGAAAAGTGATAAGTGCAGTCCAAAGAGTCGCGAAACCAAAACCAGCGCCTGCCTGTGAATAGGTTGCAATCCCCGAAGGATCATCATCGCTTGCGCCTGTAATAACTCCAGGACCAAGTATGCACCAGTATTTTTTAATTCTTGCTGAAAGTATTGTAGATCTATTCCTTATCGTTAAATAATTTTATTAAATTCGCCGCTTTGCATAAGCTCCTCTTTGTTTGCTAATAGATTTTTCTCTAGCTTGCTCACGCGTTCTTGATTACTACCTTTAACGAGTGTTGTTTCGCGGCGTTCGCGAAGGTGTTGTATGCCTTCATGATTTCCGACAGATTGAATCTGTGGCTAACGAGTTTTTTTGCGTCGAGGCGCCCTGACTGAACCATCTTGAGTAGCATTGACGTCGTGCCCGCATCTACCAGGCGCGTGGTGAGCGTGATATTTGAGGCCCAGAGCCTTTCGAGGTGGAACTCGACCGATTTGCCGTGAACGCCCACGTTGGCAATGCGCCCGCCAGGGGCGATGATCGCCTGGCAGATGTCGAAGGCTGCGGAGAGGCCGACAGCCTCGATGACCACGTCCACTCCGGCGGCTTGCGTCAGCGCCATGACCCGCTCCGCCGCCTTTCCGTCCGAGCTGTTCACGACCTTTGTCGCACCGAACGAGCGAGCGGCCTCCAGCCGGTTGTCATCGAGATCGATCATTATAATCTCAGCGGGAGAGTAGAGTTGTGCCGTGAGTAGAGTGGCGAGGCCCACCGGGCCGGCGCCGATGATCGCCACAATATCCCCCGGCTTCACCTGTCCGTTCAACACCCCGCATTCCAAGCCGGTGGGAAGAATACAACTGAGCATGACTACCGCTTCGTCGTCGGCCTCAGGTGGCAGCAGGTACAAGCCAGTATCGGCAAAAGGGATTCTGACGTATTCGGCCTGAGTGCCGTCGATACTGTTGCCCAGTCGCCATCCGCCATTGAGACAATGGGAATACATCGCTTTCTTGCAAAAGATGCACCTGCCACAGGAGGTAATAAGAGAGATGAGTACTCTGTCCCCCTTGTGAAAATCCAATACATTCGTTCCCACCTCTTCGATAATCCCCACTCCTTCATGACCGAGAATACGTCCGTCGGTGATTGCCGGCACGTCGCCCTTTAGAATGTGCAGGTCAGTCCCGCAGATGGTTGTCGTAGTGATCCGCACGATAGCGTCCGTTGCCTGTATGATCGTCGGTTTTAGCCTATCCTCCAACGCCAGGCTATTAGGTCCATGGAAGACAAGGCCCTTCATGGTGGTTATGTTGTTTCCGTCGTTTGCAGATCTATTCATGGTTTCTCCTTCAACAATGATTGCGTTGAACAGCGCACTCAATTAATCAAGCTGATTTGTCTTTGCCATCGACCGACCTGCACTGCGAAGAGACTCGGGACAATCCAAACGCCCGGTGTGAATTTCAATGAATACGATGCCATCCGTTGTGGCAGCCCTACCCAACGCATCTTCAAGCTCCCCTTCCGTGTGGACATCAAGGCCAAGTCCTCCTCCGAATACGTCCACGAGCTTGTGATAGTGCCAGGGTTGGATATCGTTATAGGGTCGATCAACGATCACTCGCTCGATCGTATACCCATCATTATTCATGAGAAAAATGACTGGCTTGAGATGGTTCCGGATCATCGTCGAGAGGTCCTGGCAAGTAACTTGAAAAGAACCATCCCCCACAAACAGCACAACACGTCGATCCTGCGCCGCCATGCTGGCGCCCAATGTTGCGCCGATCGTATAGCCGATCGATCCGTAAAAGGTCTGGCCTATAAAGGTCGCTCCTTCCGGCATCAGCATCTCCGCGGCACTGAAGAGAGATACGCCTGTTTCAGCAATGACTATTGAATTGTCTTCTATAAAATGACTCATGCGGTCGAAGAAACGCTTGATCGTAAGCGGTTTCAGCGCATCAGACCGGTACGGCACCGAATGCCGGTGTACACAGCCATCGTGGGCACATTGGATATCCAGAGTTGCGGAATCTCGTCGTGAAAGTTTTTCCGTCAGCCCAAGGATAAAATCATGGAGATGCACATTCTCGTAATAATGGTGCTTGATCTTTACGAAGCCGATGTTGGCACTTATCAGTTTTGAGTCGTCGAGGTTTGTTGTGAAACCGCCCGTATTAAAATCGGTCATCAATGCCCCAAGTTTCAGAATGCAGTCTGCAGACTCGACACGATTCCGCACGTATTCGCGACTCCGATCTCCCTCAAAGAGGCCGATGAATTGCGGGTGATGCTCTGAAAGGAGCGTCTTACCTAACATCATGGTAACATACGGGAAGCCTGTTTTGTCGAGAAAACCTTCAAAATCCTTTTGCAGCTTGAAGCGTATTAACTCCACATCGCCGATAACAACTGGTTTCTGTGCCTTATCCAACATTCTGACGGTTTCCTTGATCGCTTCACCAAGCGATTCCTGATCACTTCGTGGATGCGTTGGGAAGTGGAAAGCGCTCGGCCGATTACATTTCATCATCACCACGTCCGATGGGAGACTAATGTAAACCGGTTGCTGGTGAGAAAGACACACCGACAACACTCTGTCGATCTCAGCCGGGGCCGTTTCGCCGGAAACAAGCTGGGTTGAAGCGACGGTGATTTTCTCATACATCCTCAAAGGGATCTGATAATCGCCCAACGTGTGATGCAACAGCGGCCGCGCGCGGAAATTAATGGTCGCGGGCGAGCCAGTGATCACCACTACCGGCACTCTTTCGGCGAAGGCTCCGGCCACACCGTTGATAGCGCTCAGTTCTCCGACGCCATAGGTTGAGGAAAACGCACCTATGCCACGAATGCGTGCGTAGCCGTCGGCGGCATAGGCCGCGTTGAGTTCATTGCATGTGCCGATATACTTCAGGTCGCTCTTCAGTACTTGGTTGAAGAAACCCAGAACAAAATCTCCCGGCACACCAAAGAGGTGATCCACTCCGATCTCTTTCAGCCGGGTCAGCAAGTATTCAGCAACTGTGATCTCTGAACTTATCATATTGTTACACTCCTCATATCACTATTCAAGTAAAGTGTGTCGGATACTTACGTAATTTTCGATCGGTTTTACCCATGGCCACGGAAGTGAAATAGGCTCTTGCTCACGCCCACCTAAATCGGATTACAACTGTCTGAGAAACGCAGTGAGATCCTTTTTCTCTTGGCTACTCAGATTGAGCTGCTGAACGAGGTTAAAGAATTCAACAACATCTTCTAACGTCAGGAGCCGTCCGTCATGCAAATACGGGGGAGAGTCCTTTATCCCTCGCAGCGGAAATGTCTTGATGGGCCCTTCCGCACGAATGTATTGATCGTTGATCATCTGAGACTTGTAGAATCTCTCTACCTGAAGGTCATGCATCTGGTTGTCCGTATAGTAAGGGGCATCATGGCAAAGAGCGCACTTCCCCTTACCAAAGAATATTTTATCTCCTCTCTTCTCTGAATCGGTCGCTTTTGTCTGATCAAGTCGACCGTAGATATCAAGTTTTGGTGCGGGTGGAAAATCAAGGAGTGCTTGGAACTCAGCCATAAAGTGTACCTGACTCCCCCTCTCAAGGATGTTTACTCCTTTTTTGCTGGCGGTCAAATGGTCTCCATCAAAATAAGCGCCGCGCTGTTCAAACTCCGTAAAATCCTCCACGGATTTCAGAGCCCGCTGGGAGCCAAAGAGACGTTGGATGTTGACGCCTCGCAGTGTGGGGGTCTCAATGCGGTTTCGGTGAGACTGCGGTCGAATGTCGCCAACCAAATGTGTCGCTCCAGAAGTGTGTCCGTTTACATGGCAATCAAAGCATGCCACTCCAAGGCTTGGCTTTTCACTCTTTCGGTCTGCGGTCGCATTGAACTGTTGTTGAGGAAACTGCGTAACCAAAAGTCGCAGCCCCTCTAATTGCTTTGGGTTCAATATGCCATTGAATATCTCATAGTAATTATCAATCGTGATCACCTGTCCCTGAGAAACATCTCCCATGTCTTTGTGGGTAGTTAAATAAATTGGCGGCGGATATTCAGGAAGAAAATGTTCTGGTATGTCAAAGTCCAAATCAAACCGCTCAAGTCGAGGAAATTGTTTTATTTGAATTTGTGTGAAAAGCATTCCACCAGTTGCATGATTGGGATGAGGCAAAGGAAGATACGGAAAAAAACCTTCCTCCTTCATCTTCTCCGGTGTCATTCCAGCCAATTTCTCCCATGTCAATCCACCTTTCAATTTGGCTGTCGGACCGACAGGCAACGGTTTTCCTTTGGACATGGTTACATCAGTTGTTACCTTCTTAGAAAGATCGTAGCGTTCATTGAGCAAGTCCATGTGGCGTTTCATCACCATAGCCTTCTGAGACTTGTCCTGCGTCATAACCTTGTCAAACGATTCCTCGATTACCGGTGAATAACTTGACTCTCTTTTCTGTTGGCCAAAAGAGGATACTGCACCAAGAAATAACGCATCGGCGATAAAGAGAAACCCAACGATGTAGTTTCTTGCATGTTTCATAGCTTCATCTTCTTTTTGATATGATGGTTATACGATAAACACAATTGGACGGACATGGCATCTTCCGAAGTGCAGGTGCATCCTCTAGGTCCTGAGAAAAACGAGCAAGTCGGTGTTAAATTTATACTTGTGCGTCCAAGGCAATCCATGGGGTGCGCCTGGATAGACCTTCAGGGTCACGTTCTTGATGAGTTTGGACGAGGCGTAAGCCGAGGCGCCAATCGGCACGATCTGGTCGTCGTCGCCGTGAATGATTAGGGTTGGCACGTCGAACTTCTTGAGGTCCCCAGTGAAATCCGTCTCGGAAAATGCCTTGATNNCCCGGCCTGTTGGCGCCGTAGAATGGCGTTGTGAGATCCTTGAAAAACTGCGAACGGTCGGCAGCGACACCGGCGCGGATGCCGTCGAACGTCTCAATCGGCAGGCCTCCGGGATTGGCATTCGTCTTGAGCATCAGTGGCGTAACCGCGCCTACCAAGACTGCTTTAGCAACGCGCTTGGTACCGTGGCGCCCGATGTAGCGGGC
>PLMS01000141.1 GCA_003142575.1 Ignavibacteriota bacterium | reverse complement strand
GCAGTATTGATGATGGCGTATGGCATTCAAAAAACACTTGTTGCTACCGGCGAGCCGGACAATGTCATCATTGCGCGTAAATCCGCAAATGGAGAAATTTCCAGCATTGTACTGCGTGACGATTTCAATACGGTTTTAACTCTTCCGCACATAGCTAAGTTGAAGGATGGAAAACCGTTGGCTTCAGGAGAAACGGTGGTGATCATNNTTGCGCAAGAAGCATTTATTCTTCGTCCGCGAGTACATATTATCGAAGGACGCAATTTCCAGCCCGGTGCACGCGAAGTAATTGTCGGATCCTCTGTTGCTAAAAATTTCTTCGGTGCTGCAGTAGGCAATACAGTTACATTTGGAGGAGATTCATGGACAATTGTTGGCCGGTTCGAAGCCGGCAAAAGCGGTTTCGATTCTGAGATGTGGGGGGATAATGATCAATTGCAGAGTGCGTTTAATAGACAAGGAGGATATTCGACTGTGACTTTTAAGTTAGACCGGCCGGATGCTTTTAACGCATTTTCAGCAGCATTTAACAATGAACCGCGTTTGCAGCAATTTGAACCAAAGCTTGAGCAGAAGTTTTTTGCAGAACAATCAGAAGCCATGGCGTTGTTTATCCGTATTCTTGGTATTTTCATCACGGTGGTGTTTTCCTTCGGTGCAACGATCGGTGCAATGATTACCATGTACGCTGCTGTTGCAAACCGCACAGTNNGCATTTTTAACCGAATCATTAGCCATCGCCCTCATCGGCGGAATGATAGGATTGTTCCTTGCATCGTTCCTTCAGTTCTTCTCTCTTTCAACATTGAATTACGGCTCATTTGCAGAGCTTGAATTCTCCTTTGCACTTTCACCTTCCATTGTCGGTTGGTCGTTGTCCTTTTCACTCTTCATGGGATTTGCCGGCGGCTTCCTGCCCGCGGCGCGCGCAGCACGGTTGAAGATCGTGGATGCATTGCGCTCGGTGTAACGTAGATAACCCTTTGGAGATTTTCTAAACTCAACCTTGGAAACGGAAAATCGAATGTAGGATTCAAAGTTTATTCAAATGCAAATTCTTCTTCTTTTAAACCTCGCAGGTTTTATTGCCTGCGGGGTATTTATTATCTTCCTAATAGATATTCTTTTTATACTTGATCTTATCAGGATTAAAATAATTTAAGCTTCAGTTATTATTTTATTTGACAACTCTGATTTTTTAGGTCTTCCTACTTTTTTGTTGAAGTCAATACTGTTTCTTCTGTGCTCTGAACTTACAATGCAACTATGAATTATGTGGGCGTATTTATTCTGTAGATTAATATATTCGCGTTGTACTGCATCTGCTTCCGACCCTTCGATAGACAACCATTTACCTGATTGAACTCCACGACGAGCCATTTCTCTACAAGCTGCTTCAGTAATTAATTCCGCGAGCATAACTTGACCAGCCGGAGCTTCTTGTCCATTACCAGTTTCGTCAAAATAAGCCGATACAGTTGGTGCTTTTGTTGCAATAATTACTCTCGACGTTTCAGGATCAAATTTTACTCGATGTCTCGGTTCAGCAGATGGGTCGAATTTTATATCCTTAATCAAACCACCTTTATTCTTTGGTGAAGGAGGTTCTACAACTGGTAATTTTTTTGAGATTACTTTTACTAAAGCTTTCGCTTCCAATACTCCGGCTCGTGCCGATACAATGGCTTCTGCTCCAACTTGTCTACCCTCGACTGAAACCGAAGCTTCAAGAATTGAAGGGTAGTCTTTATTTTCCTGCAAGATTACCTGAGGATGAATAATAGTCACCTCCTGATTATCAGACTCAATTGAAATAAACATACCATTATTAAATTCCTCAGAAACTCTAGCTCGTAATAGTAATCCTCCAATTTTTCCACTTTGCAGATAGACATATTCTGGAACAAAACCAAAGCCACTTTCCGGAACAAAAGGAACTTTTTCTCCTGTCCCGTCACCATCTGCATTACCAATCTTTCCTAGTTCCATCGAAGCAATTGAGTTCAATTCCTTCAAGACATTGTTTAGTTTTTGTCTGAGATGATGATTAATATGAACTTTATTCTGCGATTCAATTCTTTTCTTTTCAGTCTCAATAATTGGTGCAAGTTCAGCTTCAACGCTTTTCTTCAGTGCCGAGCAGAACGGATAATCCCAGTTTACACCATCTCGAGTGGCTGTTAGAACTGGCTCAGTTTCCACATTAGAAAGAAGGTTGTGAAAATAGTCACATTCGACCTTTCCATATAGTTTATCTGCATACTCACTATTACTATATTTAAATAAGGTATTGTCTATAGCAATTCCTTTACTTACAACAAGCAAACCTCCCTCTGCGAGCAATTTATTTTCGCTCGGCATTAATAATGGGATGTCAGAACGAAAAATTGTGATATGTGCGGGTGCATCATATCCTGTCAGTGTTAGTGTTTTATCAAGTATTTTTTCTCCAACAGGGAACTTGTATTCCAGTTCGACCGCTTGTTGAATTTTATTTTTTGCGTCTAACTTTCGCAAAACAACTTTCCGTTTTGGATTTGTCATAATAACACGTAATTCATAGTGCTTTTCCAAAGTATGACGAAGGTTATCAAACTGTGGAATCTTTACCCCTTTTCGAGAAACCTCAATTTGTACAACCGTTCCATTTCCACTTATGATTTGCATCTGTCTACGGATAGCTTTAGATGCTCTTCTTGGAGAGTCCTCAAATTTATATATCGGTTTTCCTTTATCTTTATTTATTTCCAACCAACAATGATTTAATTGATCATCTTTTATAGACACTACTTCTCCATGACCCAATCCAAAAATAGAGTCCTTAAGGCCCCTTCCCCATAATCCTCTAACTGATATACCCCTTGAAAAACCACTTGTTTCTTCTGCATATGTTCCGACATTTTTTTCCATTTGTTCGATTGTCATACCTTCAGCACAATCTCTGACCCAAATAAAACTCTTTTCTCTTTTCGAAAAAAGATCAATATAAATATCTCCCATTCCATTCCACTTCTTTTCTTCAAGACGTTGATAACTATCGTTGCTATTTGTGATTAACTCAACTAAGGCACGTACAACATCCTTACGAATCGCTTGATCTGCTTGTTGTAATGAAAATCTATCAGCATAATCCAATTTTCTTGATATGACAGCCATAAATCCCTCCTATATTACTTTTTGGGAAGCATGCCACCACGGACAATGTTTCCCTTAGATTTTATATTAAGAATTGATTGAAATCTGTTTTGACAAAACTCTAAAAATTCAGATAGATCGTTTCTTTTGTAATCAGCAGCAAATTGTTTGAATTGTTCAAGATTTTTATTGAGTGTTTGAGCCGTACTTTCCATTGTGCATAATAACATATTTCGAAAATCATATTCACTAATTGGAGCGTTTTTTCCACGCGATTTAAATAGTAAATATGCATCTGAAGCCTCTATCGAATTTACAAAACGACCGGCTCTTGTTCTCAATTCTGACCGTACATTTTTTGTTTTACCTCTAAGGAATAATGGTCTAGAGCCACCAAGTGTTTTTGCTATCTTCTCAGCAATATCTAATCCTTTTGTTGTAAGAGAAAAGTCTTCTGCCGTACTTCCCGCAATATATCCTCTGTTCCTGCAATCAATCCATCTTTTATTCACAACAGTTGAATCAGGCCATTGAGGATATCCATGGAGCGAAAATCTTTCTGGAAAGAGAAGGTAACATACCGCTGTGATGTTCTCTGCACTTATTCGTTCATTGATTTGTGTTAAATAGTAAGTTGCAAATGTTACAAGATCATTCAAAGCAATTTGAGTGTAAATGCTTGATTTGAATTTTGGAATATTTTCTTGGCTTATCATTTCTTATTTATTACCCAATGTATTTTTACTTTATCTTCCACTTGCTTAAATTCCTTGTCTCCTGTCAACAATTCACACTTTCTTTTCATAGCAAGCGCAGCCGCATAGCAATCTGCAAAAGACATTTTGTTGAAAGCTTTTAAATGAGCGGCTTGAAGTGTAAGTTCCTTATTGACTTCTACGAGTTGGATCGGTAAAGCTCTTATGGAATCTTCTGCTAATTTTGCTCGGGTTTCTCCGCCTCTGCGAAGTGCTTGGTAAATCACTTCACCCCAGTTCACAATGCACATAAATGCTTCGCGGTCTTTGGTTACACACTCTTCAAAGACAGCAGCAACCTCTTCATATCCTTCTTGCTGCTGGAGATAAGAGATCACTGCATAACTATCAAGGACTGTTGTCTTCATAGTTCGCGCTCCTTTTTCTTGTCTTCCATCAATCCTTTGAGCATATCGCCGTCAGTGCCAAGAATTCCGGCTAAACTCTCAAAGTAATTTTTGTCAAGTGGTTGAATCATGAGTTTGCCGTTTTGCTCAACAAATGCTATTTTCGTCCCCTTTTTGATTCCAAACTTTCGCCGGATTTTTGCGGGAACGACGATTTGCCCTTTTACTGTTACTACCGATGTTTCCATTGTGTATCTCCTTTTTATTATAACTTACATAAAATATTAATGTAAGTCAAGTACTGTTTTAGTAATACTTTTATTAATTTGTATCCCTATGAAATCATATCGTCCCCCTCTGGCATAATTATCCGTATAATATTCTCGCTTCTGTCGGCGGCAAATGCAGCAAATCTGAAGATTGTGAATGCATTTCGTTCGGCTTGATTTTGAAACCAACTCTTTCTTCTTTATGTTATAAATGAAGCTCGGTTGTCGGCAATTGATTGTATGAAGAGAGTTGGAAAGCATGACAGAAAAGCTGCAACAATTGGAAGAAATCATACGCAAGTATGGACGTGTCATCGTCGGATATTCCGGCGGTGTTGATTCCACTCTCGTGGCATTTGTTGCACATCGAGTGCTCGGAACGAATGCACTGATTATTCTGGCAAGAACAGAAACCATTACGCAGGAAGATGTGGAATTAGCGAGACGTATTGCCCTTGAACACCAATTCAACTATAGGGAAATTGCATATAACGAACTTGAAATTGAGCAATACGCTGCCAATCCAGTGAACCGTTGTTATTTCTGTAAACAGGAATTATATGCACGGTTGAAAGTGCTCGCAGAAGAAGAGAAAATTCCATTCATTTTAGATGGTGCCAACCTCGATGATATCGGCGATTACAGGCCGGGACGAACAGCAGCAAAAGAATCCAGCGTTCGTTCTCCGCTTATTGAAGTATCTATGACGAAACAGGATGTCCGTGCTGCAGCAAAGTTCTATGGTTTACCGAATGCCGACAAACCTGCTGCACCATGCCTTTCTTCCCGCATTCCATACGGAACACACATTGACCGAAAGTCTTTGGAGCAAATTGCTCTCGCAGAGAAATTTATTCGTGGAAAAGGATTTACCAATGTACGTGTCCGCCATTTTCAGACTACAGCCAAGATTGAAGTAGATGCTTCGGCAGTGGGGAAATTGAAACGAATGAATGATGAAGTTCAAACGCATTTAAAAGACTTAGGGTACGCGGAAGTTATCATCGATGAAGAAGGATTCCGGTCTGGCAAATTGAATAAAGGAATAACAAAATAATGAAATCCAAATTGCATGGTGAGCATGATTATTTTATTGAAGATCATGCACGGCAGCAGCGGACGTTGATTCCCGAGCTGATCTACTGCGAGAATAAGTCGGTTGGACAGATCATTCTCATTGCAAAAAAGCTCTATGCAAAGCAAAAGTTTGTACTTGGCACACGATGTCCGGTGGAATTTTTCCCCAAATTGAAGAAGACATTTCCGAATGCTCATATCGTACAAGAATCACATTGTTTCCGTATTGGCAAACCTCTGAGAGCGATGAGCACAGCAAAAGTCGGCATTGTCTCTGCTGGGACAACCGACATTGCCGTTTGTGAGGAAGCTGCTTTGGTACTGGAGAGTCTCGGAGTTTCTGTAGAACGCGTCTACGATGTTGGCGTGGCGGGCATCCATCGCCTGTTCGCAAAAGATGATCGGCTCAAGCGTTGCAATATTTTGATTGTTGCCGCAGGAATGGAAGGAGCTCTTCCCAGCGTTGTCGCCGGATTATATCCCCAGCCATTGATCGCTATCCCGACCAGTATAGGATATGGCACAGCGCTTTCCGGATTCACAGCTCTCTTTGCCATGCTTACAAGCTGCGCTCCGGGTATTACAGTCGTAAATATTGACAATGGAGTTGGCGCTGCTGCTGCCGCTTATAAGATCATTTCTCTCAATCGATAATTATTTTAACTTCCAGTTCGCGTTTCCCTCCTTTCATTGCGAATGGAAAAACTATCTCTTATTTTACCATCAAAAGAGAAGTGCATTCATATTTTCAATATTTTAATCCGAAGGGAAAGACCCATGCCAACAACAAAAGACAATCTGAAAGAAGCGTTTGCCGGTGAAAGTCAGGCATTCCAAAAATACACAGCATTTGCGGAGAAAGCGGAACGAGAAGGATTGAAGAATATCGCACGCTTATTCCGTACAACGGCGCAAGCTGAGCGTATTCATGCAAGCGGACATTTACAATCCCTCGATGGTGTCGGTTCCACGGCAGAGAATCTGAAAGCTGCAATCGGCGGTGAGACGTACGAATTTACCGAAATGTATCCACCGATGCTCAAACAGGCAGAAGCGGAGAACCACAAAGCGAAGCGAATGTTTAAATATGCTGTTGATGCAGAACAAGTACATGCCAAGCTGTACAAGCTGGCACTGGAAGCAGCGCAGCAAGGGAAAGATTTATCCGTTACTGAATTTTATCTCTGTCCGGTTTGCGGATATATCGAGTTCGAAAAACCGCCTGAGGAATGCCCCGTATGCGGAGCGAAGGGTTCAAAATTTGTGCAGGTGTCATCAGCTCTATAATTCGTATTTGTAATTCCCGGCAGAATTCCGGATGTTGTCGAACATGTAACTTTTGATCGTTTTCATGAACACCTTCAACGAACTTGGAGATTTTTTCTATGGATGCCCTTTTCCTCGCACGCCTGCAATTTGCATTCACAATCGGATTTCATTTTCTCTTTCCTCCGATCTCCATTGGGCTCGCATGGTTGCTGGTCATTATGGAGGGTCTTGGCTGGAGAAAGGGAGATGAAGGATATGTGCGCATGGGTAAGTTTTTCGGAAAGCTTCTCGCATTAACATTTGCAGTCGGCGTGGCGACCGGCATTGTGATGGAGTTTCAATTCGGAACGAACTGGGCGGTATACTCAAAATTTGTCGGTGATATTTTCGGTGCACCACTTGCCGCTGAAGGCATCTTTGCATTCTTCCTCGAATCCGGTTTTCTCGGACTGTACCTGTTTGGCAGGAACAAAGTCTCTAAAGGCGTTCATTGGTTTTCCATATTGATGGTTGCGGTCGGTGCAACAATCTCGGCGTTTTGGATCATTGTCGCAAATTCGTGGCAACAAACTCCCGCCGGATATGTTCTCAGAAATGGCAGGGCAGAACTCACAAGCTTTTATGATGCTGTCTTTAATCCATCGACGGTGATCCGTTTTCTTCACACAGTGGATGCGGCGTTGATCGCAGGAGCGTTCTTTGTAGCCGGAATTGCCGCATATCTCATTCTCAAAGAGAAAGAAGTCGAACTTGCAAAACGGGCAATGAAAATTGCTGTCATCTTTGGATTGATTACATCACTTCTCGAGTTGATGCCATTCGGGCATGAGCATGCGCGGCAGGTCGCCCGTACACAACCGGAGAAATTCGCAGCTATTGAAGGGATGTACACAACACAATCCGGCGCACCGCTGATCTTTTTTGCAATTCCGTTTACAAAACCACTAGAGTTGAAAGCAAAAATAGAATTATCGGGACTTCTCAGCTGGATGACCTTCGGTGATGTCAATGCACAGATCAAAGGCATCAATGAATTTCCTCCGGAAAATATTCCACCGCTCTGGCTCACATTTGTTTCTTTCCATAATATGGTGGTGTTGGGATTATACTTCATCGGTGTGACTCTGTACGCATACATCCAACTGCGCAGAAAAAAATTGTTTGAAACCACATGGCTCCTGAAACTCTTTATCTGGTCCATTCCGCTGCCGCTTGCCGCTTGTCAACTTGGATGGATCGCCGCCGAAGTTGGTCGTCAACCGTGGATTGTCTACGGTTTGCTCAGGACATCTGAGGCGCATTCTCCGAATGTCACAGCCGAAGAAATTCTGTTCTCGATCATTCTCTTTGGTCTTGTCTATTTGTTGCTCGGTATTTTATACATTTATATCTTAGTGCGGGAAGTGAACCATGGACCGCAATCGGCAAAGGCATAGGAGACAAGAATTATGGATCTGAATTCAATTTGGTTTTGGCTTATTGCTGTATTGATTATCGGTTATGCAATTCTTGATGGCTTTGATTTTGGTGTCGGTGTTCTGTCACTTTTCGGACGCGATGAGAAGGAGCGGCGTATTCATTTCAATGCCATTGGTCCGGTATGGGATGGAAACGAAGTCTGGCTGATCACTGGCGGCGGCGCATTGTTTGCAGCGTTTCCGATCGTGTATGCCACGGTGTTTAGCGGATTTTATCTTGCTCTGATGCTGCTGCTCACAGCACTTATCTTTCGAGCTATATCGTTTGAATTCCGCAATAAAGTGGAATCACCGCTCTGGCGGCGGGCTTGGGATTTCGCATTTGGCTTCGGAAGTCTTCTGCCGGCAGTTCTCTTCGGTATCGCAGTGGGGAATATTCTCCGCGGTGTTCCGATAGATGCGAACGGCAATTTTCTCGGTACATTTCTCGGTTTACTGAATCCTTATTCCATCGGTGTTGGGCTGCTGAGCCTTGTCCTTTTTACGATGCATGGTTCAATCTATCTTGCAACAAAATCAGACGGCGAGCTGCGCGACCGCTGCCAACAATGGGCGTCGCATCTTTGGATGGGTTATGTGATACTCTATGTCATCATAACGGTGTGGACTTGGCTTGCGTCGCCATTCTTGTTTGAGAAATCAATGAACAGTCCATTCTTCTATATTTTTATGATGGTACTTTTAGGCACCATCGTGTACCTGCCGGTTCTCTTAAAGGCAGGGAAATTCAACCGCGCATTCTTTGTCTCGTCACTGGCAATAGCAATGATGCTCGGTCAAATGGCGCTGAGTCTGTACCCCCGGCTTGTTCCATCCTCCATCGATCTCCGCTACAGTCTCACGATCTACAATGCTTCCTCAAGTCCGTTGACATTACAAACGATGCTTGTGATTGCACTCATCGGCGTTCCAATTGTGATTGCCTATTCCATTTTTATCCATTATGTATTTCGCGGAAAAGTGGAAATTACAGAAGAAAGTTATTGATCGACAAAAAGTACTATGGATAAGACTTGTATTCGTAAAATGATTGTTGGTGATTATGAACAGATGATCACTCTTTGGAAAAATACTCCGGGGATCGGATTGAGTGACGCAGATTCCAAAAGAAATATCAACCAGTTTCTCGAACGAAATCCAGGATTGAGTTTTATATGTGAGATTGATAAACGGATCATCGGTACGGTTCTTTGCGGTCACGATGGCCGTCGGGGATATATATACCATGTAGCAGTTGATCAGGCGTTCAGGAAGCAGGGAATCGGCAAGGAACTTATGACGCGTTCCCTCGAAAAACTCAGTCACAAACGTATTGCGAAATGCCATCTGTTTCTCTACAGCGATAACGAAGACGCCATACAATTCTACGACCATGCCGGCTGGACGAAACGATCCAACCTTCTGATCTATTCAAAAAACCTCTGAGAAACAGTTATATATTCTGCCATAGTTTTTCCGACAGAACTTGCGACTCTTTTAAAGTCACGCGGGATTCCAAATGATACGCAGATATCCTTCTGTAACATAAGCGATAGCTTGTGTCTTTCCTATTTTTTCCACTGAACATTCGGGCGCTTGAGAATCTCTAAGCAGCTTTCGTCGAGTGTTTCACTGGACAATTCCACATGCACGCATTTACTGAGAGCTCCGCGTACACGTGCATGCATATTCGCATCAAAGAATGGATAAGTCGGCATTTCATCGGTTTCCGTGATTTCTACCGTTCGATTGACTGCGCCCCTTTTTCCTTCGACGGTGAGAGGACCATTTCCTTCCGCACCACTGTGGGTTAAGGTAAAGTGTTCGTCTATCAGGGAAAGCGAACCGGGGATCGTATTGCCCTGGTTCCTATCTTTAAATTGCCCTTTCAGTTTATCATTATAGAATGCAACCACTTTTTCAAATGAATCTGTGCTGAGAATCGTTACTCGATAACATGCTGTGCCTCTCTTGTCGCTGTTATCACCGATATATGCTCCGGGATAGATAGGAAGAGAGCATTCGTCAGGTTTTGCCACCGGATGCTCTGCAAACCATTGATCGTATTCCCGATCAAAGCCATCCATCGTTCCTGCAGCCTTATGAAACTCGTATAGCGTCTGTGCTTTCGATGCGCCCATCTGTTCATCGGTCAAAGAAAAATTGGTATGTCCTTTGGCGGCGATGATTTCAAACAGAGGCGGCATCAGCGAGCCGTTTTCTGCTTCTCCAAGGGCAATGGCGCGATACTGCACACCCGGCGGAATCTGCTGTTGCATTTGCTGGAGTTGCGGCTTCATAGCCGGATATTTTGCAGCGATCGCCGGGATATCCATTACTTTCGACTTTAAGGCCGCCTCATAAAACGCGACAACCTTATTGAGCGGATCTGTGGTGGTAAAAGAACAGCACACCTGGTCCTTGCCTTCTTCGCGTTCCGTGTTAAATTTTGCATTTGGGTAGACAGGGATCTCTTTTGTCGTCTGAGAAAGAAGCGCTAATGGCATACAACACAAAAGAAATCCAAGCAGCAACAGTTTGTTCTTCATGAGTGTTTCCTTTCCGTGCCTTACGGCATACCTATGATTAAGTTTATTCTTGACTTTATTATCAAATGTACGAGCGTCGTGTTGCCGTTTGTTAGGTGCAGTTGCACTATCTGAGTAATACAAGTTTCTTAGTCTCAGTGTAAGTTGCAGCCTGTAAACGATAAAAATAAACACCGCTTGCCAAAGCTGCCGCATTCCATTGCTTTGTGTAGTTTCCTGCTGACATTTCTTCTGAGACAATTGTTGTCACCTCTCTTCCTATCAAATCAAATATTTTCAGCGATACAAACGATTTAAATGGAAGACTAAAGGAGATTGTTGTTGTAGGATTAAAGGGATTCGGATAGTTCTGATCAAGACTGAAATGCACGGGCATGTCGGTCGATGGTTTTTCCACTAATGTGGCCATTTCCAACAAAGGTCGTTTCCAAACGCCGCCTTTAGTCGTCCCTGCAAAGAGATTCGCGTCGGTTATAGTAAGAGCATTTACCGAAATATTTGTCAAGCCTGTATTCACCGCACTCCAGTTTGTACCATAGTTGGTAGAAAGAAAAACGCCGCCATCGGTCCCGGCAAAGAGATTCGTACCGCCTGCCCCGTTGGGGGAGAAGGCAAGAGTATGGACAGCAGTGTTCGTCATGCCTGAATTGACTGCAGTCCAATTTGTACCGTTGTTGGTGGAAAGAAAGACGCCGGCAGAAGTCCCGGCAAAAAGATTCGTGCCGCCTGCCCCATTGGGGGAGAAGGCAAGAGCATTGACATTAGCAATACTCGTCAAGCCTGCGTTGGCCGCACTCCAGCTAGTACCGCTGTTGGTGTAAAGAACAACACCACCGCCCCAGGTCCCTACAAATAGATTCGTGCCGGACCCGCCGGAGGCGGGGGAGACTGCAAAAGCTTGAACACTATTATACGTCAAGTTGCTATCGACTGCGGTCCAGCTCGTGCCGCTATTGGTCGAGAGAAAGACGCCTTTGAATGCAGTCCCTGCAAAGAGATTCGTGTCGCCTGCCCCGTTGGGGGAGACGGCAAAAGCAGTGACCCAAGGGTACGATGGTAAGCCGGTATTGACTTGAGCCCAGCTTGCGCCGCTATCGGTGGACCGAAAGGCGCCTGTAGAATTCGTCCCGGCAAATATATTCGCGCCGGAAATCGCCATGGCATCGACATAACCCGTATAGCCGGTTGCATTCCAACCTGTGCCGTTGTTAGTGGAAAGAAAGACGCCGGCATCGGTCCCGGCAAAGAGATTCGTGCCGGACCCGCCGAAGGCGGGGGAGACGGCAAAAGCATAGACAGAAGTGTTCGTCATGCCGATATTGGCTGCTGTCCAGTTTGTGCCGCTATTGGTGGAACGAAAGACACCATTGCCATTGGTCCCTGCAAAGAGATTTGTTCCAGAGATGGTAAGAGCATTGACAGAAGTATTCGTCAAACCTGTACTTGTCACATTCCAGCTCGTGCCGTTGTCGGTTGAGAGAAAAACGCCGCTAGAAGTCCCTGCAAAGAGATTCGTGCCGCCTGCCCCGTTGGGGGAGACGGCAAAAGCAGCGACACCAAGATCCGTCAAGCCCGAATTAACTGCAGTCCAGCTTGTGCCGTTGTTAGTGGAAAGATAGATGCCGTCATTAGTCCCAACAAAAAGATTTGCGCCAGAGACGGCAAAAGCATAGGCAGCAAGGCCTGTCAAGCCTGTATTGACCGCAGTCCAGCTTGTGCCGTTGTTGGTGGAAAGGAAGACGCCGCCTTGAGTTCCGGCAAAGAGATTTGTACCGCCTGCTCCGTTGGAGGAGACTGCAAAAGCATTGACCCAAGTGTACGTCAAGCCGCTATCGACTGCAGTCCAGCTTGTGCCGCTATCGGTGGACCGAAAGATGCCGGCATAAGTCCCGGCAAAGAGATTCGTGCCGCCTGCCCCGTTGGGGGAGACGGCAAGAGCATAGACATCATTCTTTGTCAAACCCGTATTGACTGCTGTCCAGCTTGTGCCACTATCAGTGGAACGAAAGACGCCGTAGCCTTGAGTTCCGGCAAAGAGATTCGTGCCAGAGACGGCAAGAGCCCGGACAGAAATGCTCGTCGAGCCGGTAGTTGTGATTGCTGTCCAGCTTGTGCCGCTATCAGTGGAACGAAAGAGGCCGGCATCGGTCCCGGCAAAGAGATTCGTCCCGCCTGCCCCGTTGGGGGAGACGACAAATGCCCGAACGTTATTGTTGACGCCGTAGGGACCGGTTTGGATCCATTGGGCATGTAACGGATTCGTGCTGGTAAAGAGGCAAAACACGACAAAGAGGAATCCGCCACGGCGGACAAGCCGGAAAAAATCTTTCATTTGTTTCTCCTTTTGTGAAATAGTGAAGGGCAATTGCAGCTAACGTGTGCAACAAAAATGACGTTGTGACGCGAACTACAAAATTTCATTTTCTGTGAGCGACATAATGTATACAAGAGCGAAACGTCAGATTAATATTGTTAAACTTGTTCAACATTTTTTTGCGTGTTAAGCGCCGTTGCTTATGTTTGCGGCGACGATTCCTAAACTTGATTCTTTGAATAGAAATATAAATAGCCATTCAAGGCAATCGCTCCAATGAACAATACGAGAACTAGCCAAAATCCGATTGCGTATTGAACTTGAATGCTGTGGTTGCTTGCATCGGTATCTATCTTCGATTTGAGCAATAGAAGCAAGATGAAAGCTGCTGCGCCGATTATGCATGGCATGATCGATGACTTTTTGTCTTTTAGAAAACTCAAGGCAAGCCCGAGGATGGTAAGAACTAAAACAGCAACTGCTAATGGATATACGTATGACAAAATAATGCAACGCTGCATTTCAAATCAGTAGAC
>PLMS01000059.1 GCA_003142575.1 Ignavibacteriota bacterium | reverse complement strand
CGCGAGTATCGGTTGGAGTTACGTGTTCATCCAACCATTGCAGAATATCTTTGCGATGGCACAATCAGCCGGTTGACAAAGCTGCAATTTAAGTTTTTCGTCAAGCTGAAGCTTATTCCAGATCCTGCACTTCCTGCTGAAGAATTCAAATTTTTCTCAGTGAAGCAGCAGAAAGAAATTACCGACCAGTATAAATAGAAGTTCTCTTATATGAAAATTTTTATTGATACTGCGAATATCGACGAAATACGAGAAGCAATGAGTCTTGACATGCTCGATGGAGTTTAAAGTAATCGATCAACTCATGAAACATCCACTCACGGACATCGGTATTGAAAGATTTCATGCTGACTGGAAAAAAACTCAAGGAAAATAATGCTGAAACGAACTCCATTTTACAGCCTTCACACAGCCCTTGGCGCGAAGATGGTGGAATTTGCCGGTTATGAAATGCCTGTCCAGTACTCCGGCATCATTAAAGAGCATCTCACTGTTCGTCAGAAAGTTGGTATCTTCGATGTTACACATATGGGAGAATTTTTTGTCAGCGGCAGCGACGCACTCGCGTTTCTTCAGAAAGTAACGATTAATGACGTTGCCAGATTGAAGCAGGGAAGAGTGCAGTATTCCGCGATGTGTTATCATGACGGCGGCATCATTGATGACCTTCTTATTTACCGGATGGAAAATCAGTATATGCTCGTTGTGAACGCATCGAATCTTCAAAAAGATTTTGATTGGCTGAAATCTCAGAAATTTGGTGATGTGGAAATTGAGAACGTGAGCGATACAACAGCATTGCTTTCGATTCAGGGTCCCAAATCGCTTGCGACACTCCAGAAGTTGACGAAGGAAGATCTGTCGAAAGTTGAATATTACAGCTTCACTCGTAATACACTCGCAGGAATCTCCATGATCATTTCACGTACCGGCTATACTGGTGAGCTTGGATTTGAACTCTATTTCAATGCTGATGCTGACCAGGCAAAAAAAATATGGAATGCGATCTTTGACGCAGGCAAGGAATTTGGTATCACACCCGTAGGGCTTGGTGCACGTGATACGTTAAGACTCGAAATGGGATTCTGTCTCTATGGAAACGACATCGACAAGACCACACACCCGCTCGAAGCCGGTTTGGGGTGGATTACGAAGCTCAATAAGAATGATTTTAATGGAAGAGATGCAGTCGTAAAGGCAAAACAAGAAGGTTTGAAGCGAAAGTTAATCGGGTTCACAGTTCCGGATAGGACGCTGGCACGTCATGGCTATAAAATTATGTATAATGCTCGTGTTGTCGGACAGGTAACAAGTGGAACATTTTCACCATCTCTTCAAAAGGGTATCGGAATGGGATACGTTGCTTCCGAACTTGCCAACGTCGGAACAATCATTTCGATTCTTGTGCGAGGGAAAGAAATTCCGGCGACTATTGTGACATTACCATTTCTCCAGAAGCATTAATACAAAGGGGTGTGCATGAAAATAGATCTCAGTTTTAACGCTGGACAGTTTGATGAACTGCAGTTGCGCGAGAAGAACGTGATAGTGATTGATGTCTTACGTGCAAGTTCCACTATCGCTGTCGCTCTCAACAATGGGGCGCGTGAAATTATTCCGGTTGCAAGTATCGAATCTGCGGTGAAGATTTCCGGAAGTCTTTTTGGTGAGGTGACGCTCCGTGGAGGCGAACGCAATGGAAAAACCATCGAAGGATTTAACCTTGGGAATTCACCGCAGGAATACAGCGAAACTGCAGTGAAAGGAAAGTCCATCATTTACTGCACAACGAACGGTTCCGTAGCAATGGCGAAGAGCCGGTACGCGCGCACATTGGCAGTTGGTTCATTCATCAACTTGACAGCAACAACGGATTTTATTCGAAACGAGAATAAAGATTTTCTTCTTATTTGTGCAGGCACAACGAATACCATTGGAAATTTCAGTTTAGAAGATGCAGTGTGTGCCGGGATGATGATCCAGAATCTTTTGAAGGCTGATTCGCTGGAGGTAGAGTTGAGTGATTCAGCCAAAGCTGCTCACGCTCTCTCTAAATCATTCGGACGTTCAATTCTCAAAATGTTGAAGACCTCTGAACATGGCAAATATCTCATCGAGATCGGTTTTGCAGAGGATTTAAAAATTTGTGCTCAAGTCGATTCGGTTCCGGTGCTTCCGATTCTGATCGGCACTGTTATCAAACTCAAAAAAGAAGAACCAAGCATCGAGCCTGCATAGGCAGTAAGTTCCCAAGATGTCCTGAATGGCAGAGAATCAAACTATATCCTCAACGAAACGATCACCACATCATCGTCGGCAGATCGGCGCGTTCATCGGAATTCTTGCTTCGCTGATGTTGCTGCTGAGTATTGTTTCGTATTCCCCCCAAGATCAAATGATGGGAGGAGTTTCCTTTTCAGATATTTGGAAAGCGATTACCGACGCCGGGTCTGTAAAGCAAACCAATAATTTGATGAGCGTGATCGGTGCAATGATTGCAGATTGGTTCATCAACTCAACCATTGGCTTGGCTGTCATTATTGTTCCATTCCTCGGTTTTGTGTGGTCTTTCTATTTACTGAACAAAAAAAATCTACGCCAAAAAATTACCCTCACGAATTACACAATCATTCTTGCAATTCTTTTTGCTTCATCTGCTGGGTTGGTAAAGCAATTTGAAAACAACTTGCCCGATGTATGGAGCGGGGTCGTTGGCTTTTTCGTGGCACGTGTATTATCGAATTTGATTGGTTTAACTGGCGCAACGCTTTTAATTGTAGGTACATTTTTTATTGTATTGACTTTATTGGCGGATTTAGATTATAAAGTGACATGGACGAAACTGCGCGAGTCCATTGCTGCATGGATGGAATGGCTGAGAGAGAAACGGGAAGTATGGAATGTGCGACATAATGCTCGGCACGAAGATATTCAAAAAGAACATGCGCAAGAGACGGTCCGAATCAAGAAACCTTCGGAAGAATTATCTGAACAAAGTCATACCAGACCGCTTGTTACTCCGGTCAATCCAGTTATTAAATCGGCGCCTTTAAAACCGCCAACCCAAGTAATTCCATCGGCTGCTCCTCAATCGGCAGAGCAACAGGCTGATTCTGAACTCACAATCGATATCCGCGAAAAGGTGCTCGAGGCAGAAGTAGATTATGATGACCGCGCCTTTGAAACAAAAGAAGATGTGGTTGAAGAAATTGACTATGTCTTTCCTTCGATTGATCTGCTCGACGTACATCGAGGAAGTGAAGAAGTAAACGAGGAGGAACTGAAAGCGAATGCAGAATTGCTGCGATCCAAACTTTCCGACTTTTCTGTCGAGATCGACAGCGTTTCGGTGACCCCGGGTCCAGTTGTTACACTCTACGAGCTTGTGCCTGCCGCCGGTGTAAAAATTAGTAGAATCGAAAGTCTGCAGGACGATATCGCGCTTGCATTGAAGGCAAAAGGCATACGTATTATTGCCCCGATGCCCGGCAAGGGAACCGTTGGTGTCGAGATTCCTAATCATAACCCATCTCTGGTGACAATTCGCAGCATTATTAATTCTGCGAAGTTCCGGGATTCGAAAGCGATCCTTCCGCTCGCAATGGGGAAGACAATCTCCGGGGAAGTGTATGTAGATGATCTTGCCAAAATGCCGCATTTGCTCATCGCCGGCTCAACAGGTTCTGGCAAGAGTGTTGGTATTAACACTATTATCACCAGTATTATTTATCGTTTGCACCCGAGCGATGTCAAGTTCGTTATCATTGACCCAAAGAAAATTGAATTATCGCTCTTCAAGAAATTACGTAATCATTATCTTGCCGTTTCGCCCGACTTGGATGAAGAGATTATCACTGAGCCGAACAATGCGGTTCTCGTCTTGAAAAGTGTCGAATTAGAAATGGAGAACCGATACAATCGGCTTGCCTCTGCAGGTGTACGGAATATAGCGGACTACAACGAACGTTTCGCCGCCGGCCGCTTGCACGATACAGAGACTATCAAGCATCGTAAAATTCCCTACCTCATTGTCGTCATAGACGAGCTTGCCGATTTGATGCTTACAGCCGCGAAAGAAGTAGAGGAGCCGATTGCACGCCTGGCGCAGCTGGCTCGCGCCGTTGGTATTCATTTGGTCGTCGCAACGCAGCGTCCATCGGTCGATGTGATCACCGGTGTCATCAAAGCAAATTTCCCTGCGCGACTTGCGTACCAAGTTGCTTCAAAGACCGATTCCCGCACGATCCTTGATATGAACGGCGCAGATCAATTACTTGGCAATGGTGATATGCTGTACTTGCCTTCAGGCTCGCCGAAGCCGCACCGAATTCAGAACGCTTTCATCTCAACGGAGGAAGTTGAACGAATTACCAATCACATCGGTAAACAAAAGGGATACAGCAGTCCGTTCAAATTGCCCTCGGTTCTGGAAAAGAAAAGACAATCGAACGCCGGTGGAAGCGTAAGCGAAGATGAATTGTTTGGAGAAGCGGCGCACATTGTCGTGCGCCATCAGCAGGGTTCGGTGTCGCTCTTGCAACGGAGATTGAAAGTAGGATATTCACGTGCTGCCCGACTTATCGATGAGCTTGAAGCCGCAGGTATTGTCGGTCAATTTGATGGAAGCAAAGCACGGGAAGTATTGGTAGAAACAGAAGCGGAATTGGAAACTATACTCAAGAGCCTTTGAAAATGAAAACACTCCTTATGCTGGGATTGATGTTTTTGGGTGCCATGGAAATTATGGCACAAGAAAAAGAATTAACAGTGAAGTACGTGACGGAGAATTTACAGCGTGGATATGAGATGATCGACGACGCTACTGCGCAATTTGAGCAGCACGTCCGGTTCGGTTTCTCGAACATTGAACAGACTTTCAGCGGCACACTCATGATGAAGAAACCAAACCACTACCGCATAGAATCAGAGCATCAAACAATTGTCACAGATGGAGTGACGGTGTGGGCATATTCTAAAGCGAACAATCAGGTTATTATCGACAAATACAAGGAGAACAGCAACTCGCTCTCGCCGGAACAATTCATGTTGAATCTTCCCGCCAATTATTACGCTTCAGTGCTTGGTTCAGAAAAGTTTTCAGAGGGGACGGTCATTCTCCTTAAACTCGTACCGAAAGATGATCGGTCTTTTGTGAAGTCGGTGAAACTTTCAGTGGATGAACATGGCTGGCTGGTCCGCAAGATTATGATTCTTGATGTCAACGAAACAGAAACCACTTATACGGTCAAAGACATCAAACTGAATACCAACATCAAAGAGAAAACCTTCGCGTTTGACACGCCGGAGGGTGCGGAAGTTGTAGACCTTCGCTAAGTACACCTTATTCCTTGTATGACAAAAAAGACAAAAAGTATTTTCCGATACTCAATCAGTTTTATCATTGCATTTATTTTTCTCTATTTTGCTTTCAGAGGTGTCAAGCTCTCCGAATTATGGGAGTCATTAAAAGGCGCTAACTACTGGTGGGTAGCATTACTTATTCCGTTAAATATTCTCATGAATTGGGTTCGGGCAGAACGCTGGGCGCACTTGCTTGCTCCTATCAAATCCCCCATCTCAAAACGGAATCTTTTCGCGGGTGTGATGATTGGATATGCCATAAACAATGTACTGCCGCGTGTCGGTGAATTTGTTCGTCCGTACATTGTTGGAAAACGGGAAGGGATTTCCAGAACCTCGGTGTTCGGTACTGTTGTCGTTGAACGCATTTTAGATTTTATGAGTTTCTATTTCATTGTCTGTGTTGTTCTCTTTCTGTATCCTCGTTCTCTCGATCCATTCGTGAATCAGCCCGACGCTGTTCGTCCATTATTCCTTATCGGTTCCATTACAGCTCTTCTCATTTTTGTTCTTCTTTTTTTCAAAGCGGAAGCCTTCTTTCGATTTCTGGCAAAAATTCTCTTTTTTATTCCGCAGAAACATAAAGAGAAAGTGGAAATAGTGCTGGATAAGTTTTATACCGGATTTGCTGTGGCGAAATTGCGCGATAAATTCGGTGTGATTTTATTTCAGAGTTTTTTAATCTGGGGGCTGAATGCGCTGATCATGTTTGTGCCTTTTTTTGCATTTACTTCACTGATGGAATCGGGAATGAATTTTGGTGCTTCGGTGGTACTCTTAGTCATTTCTTCTATCGCTTGGATTTTACCGGCGCCAGGTGCCATGGGAACATATCATTGGTTTTTGCAGGTTGCGATGATGAAGCTGTATGGAATTGATGAGACGACGGCATTAAGTTACGCGATTGTCACACACGAAGTGGGATATCTCGTTGTTATGATCTTCGGTGCGTATTATTATTTTCGCGATCACCTTCACGTGTCTGATTTGACAAGCGCATCTTCGAGTGAAGAACAATGAAACCATCTGCAATGGATAAGTCGTTCGAACTTCAAGTCCCTGCTGCTTGTATGCCCGGTATTCAACACGGAGTTATTCAATAATAAAAAAGGAGTTGTTCGTTGAGTGTGCTTGATGCGGTTCTTCTTGCAGTTCTTCAGGGGCTGACAGAGTTTCTCCCGGTGAGCAGTTCCGGTCATCTGGTACTTGCCCAGCAGTTGCTCAACCTGCACGACCCACAAATTGTGTCGTTCGATGTCTTTGTTCATTTTGGAACGCTTATCAGTGTGGTGATCGTTTTTTGGAACGATATTATTGAAATTCTGCGTTCTTTTATCAAAGCGTTCACAACATTCAAAGCAAAGGAAGAACATAAGAAAACAGAATATTTTCATTTAGGAATTGCCATTGTCATCGGTTCCATTCCAGCAGGAGTCATCGGTTTGGCATTCCATCGTCAGATAGAAGAAATCTTCACAGATCCAAAATTTGTTGCGATGAATATTGTGATCACGGGACTGATTCTTTTTCTTACTCGACTTGCAAAACCGGTAAAGGGAAAAAAGGTCGGTATTCTCTCTTCGATTATTATCGGTTTTGCGCAGATGGTGGCAATTCTACCTGGAATTTCACGCTCCGGTTTGACGATGAGTGCCGCGCTTTTTATGAAAATATCTCCTGTACAGGCAGCACGTTTTTCGTTCCTTCTTTCCATACCTGTGATCGCGGGTGCGACATTGCTGAAAGCATACACACTCATCGCATTTGGCACAACGATTGGTTTCTTGCAAATTATTATTGGTATTGCTATATCGGCAATTGTCGGATATGTTTCCATCAAGCTGTTGCTGCGTATTATGGAAAAAGGGAAATTTAGCTGGTTCTCTTTATACTGTTTGATGATAGGAATTTTTGGCATCTTTTTTATGTAAGGGTGAAACCATGAATACAAAAACACTTGCAATGATTTTCACAATTTTCTTAGGAATTTCGCAATCAATAGGTTGTCAATCAGATACTACAAAAAGGAAGACCGTGAACATTACCATCGAAACCACCAAAGGCGATATTGAAGTCGAACTCTATGAAACCGACGCCCCAAAAACCGTTGCGAACTTTGCCGGACTTGCAGAAGAAGGATACTTCAACGGTATCATTTTTCATCGTATCTCCAAAGGGTTCGTCATCCAAGGCGGCGACTCAACAGGAACAGGAAGCGGTGGTAAGAGTATTTATGGAAAAGAATTTGCCGATGAATTGAATCCCTCGACTCCATCTTATCAAGAAGGATACAAACGCGGCACTGTCGCGATGGCGAACCGCGGACCGAACACCAATACGAGCCAGTTCTTTATTATTCTGAAAGATGCATCATGGATGCCGAAACAATACACCATTTTCGGGAAAGTAACGAAAGGAATGGATGTGGTCGATTCGATCGCGGCGGTTGAGATTATTCCGCAAATGGGACCTACAGATGGAAAACCGAAAGTTGATATTGTCATGAAAAAAGTTACCGTGAAGAAATAGTACTGGAACGACGGAGACAATCAGCGTGGCAATGTCGAAATCCAAGAAGGAGAAATTTCCTTCCTATGATGTTTTTCTTGAAACGGTGAAGGGGAAGAAGTATGCACCGGTCTATCTCTTCATCGGTGAGGAAGATTTTCTCGTTGAAGAATGTGTTGATCGCATCATTCGAGAACTGCTGACGACTGATACGAAGGCTTTCAATCTTGATATTGTGTATGGAAGCAAAGCGGATGCGCGCGAGGTGATAGCGCACGCGGCATCTTTCCCGATGATGAGCGACCGGCGGGTCGTAGTAGTGAAAGAGTTCGACAAACTGCTTTCAGGTGATACGGCGAAAGAGATTGTTTCGGCATACATCGCACATCCATTGGATTCTACGTGTCTTGTGCTGTTGGCGGAGAAACCGGATTTTCGCACCAAGCCATTTGTCGATTTAAAAAAATCCGACATTGTTTTCGCATTCAACCCCCTGTATGACAATCAGATGCCGGCATGGATATCAGAACGATGTAAAAAAATGGGAAAGGATGTGGATCTTGAAGCATGCCGGTTGCTGCAGGCGTACATCGGAAATTCACTCCGGGCGATTCAAAATGAATTAGACAAACTTTTCACCTATCTCGGTGATCGAACACGCGTGACACCGGAAGATGTTGCGGATGTTGTCGGTGTGACACGCGGATTCACTGTATTTGATTTGCAAAATGCCATTGGGAAGAAAAATCTTGAAGAAGCGCTGCGGATCGTGAAGCGCATGATCGAAACTGGTGAGACATCTCAACTCACCATCGTGATGTTAACCAGATACTTTAATCTTCTGTGGAAATTGCAGAATCTTCTCGCTCATGATATTTCGGAAACAGAGGCGCTTGCGGCAACAAGGATTTCACCTTATTACTTCAAAGACTACATTGCTGCGATAAAGCGATTTTCGCCGACACAAATTGAACATGCCTTTCAAGTGCTCCTCGATGCGGACGTTCAATTGAAAAGCACGTCGCCCGATCCATACCATTTGATGGAGATGTTGGTGTATTCACTTATTCGTGACCATCGACCTGCAGAAACAGATCTATCGTGAGACACAGGCTTTTATTATTCCTATGCTCTTTCGTATGAATGAACTTCTCACACCGCCGACAACGATTGAATGGACACTTCTGGGTTTGTGTTTTGGCGGGTGCTACAAGTTGCCTGGGGATTATATTGATTTGCTGAGAGAAGCAATCGGATTCATCAACATAAAAATAATATATATCAAAAAGGAAATTTATGAGTACGGACAAAATTCGCCAATTAAAGCAGCTGCGGGAAAAAGCGATGCACGGCGGCGGACTCACCAAGATTGAAGATCGGCATAAGCATGGGAAGCTGACTGCACGCGAGCGCATCGACCTTCTGCTGGACGAAGGGAGCTTTGAAGAAATTGGAATGTTTGTTCATCACCGGTCTCGAGAATTCGGGCTGGAGAAATACAAATATCTTGGTGATGGTGTGGTGACGGGCAGAGGAACGATCAGCGGGCGGGATGTAGTTGTGTACAGTCAGGATTTTACGGTCTTCGGCGGGTCACTTTCTGAGACACACGCAGAAAAGATCTGCAAGATTTTAGAAATGGCGATGAAGAATGGTGTACCTGTCATCGGATTGAATGACTCCGGTGGTGCGCGCATTCAGGAAGGGGTTGTGAGTTTAGGCGGGTATGCAGATATTTTTCTGCAAAATACTCTTGCCTCCGGTGTCATACCGCAAATTTCTGCCATCTTAGGTCCATGTGCCGGCGGGGCAGTTTATTCTCCAGCCATTACTGATTTCATTTTTATGGTGAAAGATACCAGTTATATGTTTGTTACCGGGCCTAATGTAGTAAAGACGGTGACACATGAAGATGTATCGTTCGAAGACCTTGGCGGTGCATTGACGCATGCTGTCAAAAGCGGTGTGGCGCATTTTGCTGTGGAGAACGAGTTGGAATGCATCGAGGGAATCAAGAAACTCTTGAGTTACATTCCATCGAACAATATGGATGATCCGCCGTTCGTTGAGTCTCACGACAGCGAGTATCGGATGGATATCGAGCTTGATTCGGTTGTGCCGGAAAATCCGAGCAAACCGTACGACATCAAAGAGATCATCACGAGATTAATCGATGACGGTGAATTCTTTGAAGTACAAGAACTCTATGCTCAGAATATGGTTGTGGGGTTCGCCCGGCTTGGCGGATACTCAGTTGGTATAGTGGCAAATCAACCGTCCATTCTTGCTGGTGTACTTGATATCGAAACATCTCTCAAAGGTGCGCGGTTCGTTCGCTTCTGTGATGCCTTCAATATTCCGTTGATCATCTTGCAGGATGTTCCTGGATTTCTTCCGGGCACCGACCAGGAATGGAGAGGTCTCATCAAGCATGGTGCGAAATTGCTTTATGCATTCTGTGAAGCAACTGTTCCAAAGATTACCATCATTACTCGCAAATCATACGGTGGTGCCTATTGTGTCATGAACTCCAAACATATCCGCGGCGATGTGAACTATGCATGGCCTACAGCAGAAATTGCCGTGATGGGACCGAAAGGAGCGGTGGAAATTATATTCAAGAAGGATATCGAAACTGCAGAAGACAAAGAAAAAGCAATTACCGAGAAGGTGAATGATTACACCGAGCGATTCGCCAATCCGTATGTTGCAGCGGAGCGAGGATATGTCGACGAGGTTATTCTACCTCATGAAACTCGGCCGAAGCTGATCAAGGCTCTTCGATTTCTGGAGAACAAAGTCGATACAAATCCCAGAAAGAAACATGGCAACATTCCGCTTTGAGACGGTCAATTCCCTTGCTTAAGTGGTAAGGATACGTTATTTTAAATAAAGAAATTGATTCATGATACTATGTAGAGGCTGATGCAGCGGTTTGTAGTTACGTTCTTATCATTCATAATCCTCAGTTGTTCTTCAGAACGAGCGACGCGTTCTCATATTGATACTTCATCCAATCCATCTGACACAGACGCCAAGAGTTTTGCTGCAGATACCATAAACAGTTCGGTTGATTCATCGAATGTAAAGATCAATGGTAACGGGAACGGCACCGGTTCTGCGGACACATCCGATTACGACTCAGAACACATTCTTCAGCGGCTTGAACAGGCACGACAGCATTATTTGCTTGCACTTGCCTCACAGGAAGCCGGTGATTCTCTCAACTGCGGCACGGAATTCGAGACAGCCATCCAAATCCTCAATGAATTAAGTGAATACTCACGTATTGACAGTTCTAAAGAATACCTGGATTTAAGCAAGAGTTTGATTGAAGATTATGAGAAGTACATTGCGCAGATCGACAGTCTTGGTCCTGATGCATCCGTTTATGCACTTCGGGAAAAATTAAATCAAGTAGTCGAGCGAGGGGATACCACCGGTCTGAAAATTCCACGATTTGAGATCAAGGGAACACAAGTTCCGCTGCCCTTCAACGAGTATGTTGAACGCGCAACCGCCTTTTTTATGGGTCGAGGCCGGCATTATATGGAGCGTTGGTTGTATCTTTCAGGCAAGTATTGTCCAATGATGACAAGAATATTTAGGGAAGAAGGAACTCCTGGAGAACTTGTTTACTTAGCCATGCCAGAAAGCGGTTTGCGTACTGATGCGCGTTCATGGGCACGCGCTGTAGGATTATGGCAATTTATGAAGGGAACCGGTGCAATGTACGGACTGCGCGTGAACTGGTGGATTGATGAACGCCGAGATTTTGAGAAATCCACACGTGCGGCAGCAAGACATCTCAAGGACTTGTACGGTGAATTAAATGATTGGAATTTAGTGCTGGGTGCGTATAATGCAGGTGCCGGAAGAATTTTTCGCGCTATGCGCAGGAGCGGTGCATCGGATTATTGGGAGATGCGGAAACATCTGCCGCGACAAACACGTAATTATATTCCACAATATATTGCAGTCGCACGGATTGTTCTGAATCCACAAAAGCATGGATTTACAAACATACCAATGGCAGATTCACTCGCTTTCGATGTTGTAGAAATCAATGATTGTATCGATTTGCGGGTGCTGGCAAAATGCGCACTGACAACGGTTGACACGCTGCAGGATCTTAATCCTGAATTACTTCGCTGGTGCACGCCGCCCGGTGTAACGGGATATCGATTCCGGATTCCGCTTGGAAGGAAAGCTGCATTTCTCATCAGTTATGCACAAATTCCTGCAGAGCAAAAAAAAGATTGGGCAATCCATACTGTGAAACGAGGCGAGACAGTCTCTTCTATCGCTCGGAGATATGGGTTAGCCGCCTCACTTTTAAAAGACCTGAATAACATACACAGCGATCGCCGTCTCTCGGTAGGCACGGTGATAGCGCTTCCTCTTCCGAAAGATATTGCGGATAGTAAAGTCCCATATAATTATTCACCGGAAATCAGAGGGATGAACTTTGGTTCGATAAAATCTTACGCAGCGAGTGATCATATCAACAAAGCGAAACTGCGGCACGCGAAGCGAGAAGTAAAACAACCGAAGGGGAAAGAGAAACTCGTCTATCATGTTAAACGAGGCGACACGATAGGGCATATTGCCGAGTGGTACGGTGTGCGTGCCAGTGATATCCGTAACTGGAATGATATTTATTACGGGAGTTATATTCATGCAGGCCAAGCAATTGCCATCTGGGTTCTGGCATCGAAAACAAAACTGCTGAAAAGAGTTGACAGCATGGAGTTTTCAGAGAAGCAATCGATGACAAAGGGCGACCTTGCTGAGGCAGCGCAAGCAGAAGAAGGAAAGACCAGAACAAAATCATCGTCGACCGAATGGATCCAACATGCAGTGAAGTACGGCGAGACGTTAGAAAAAATTGCAAAGATTTATGAAGTGAGCACCAGCGATCTGAAACAATGGAATAACCTTCGTTCATCACGCATCACCATCGGACAGACATTGGAAATTTATGATAAGCCTGAGGAGCGCGTAAAGCTTATTGCGGCACCTGCTAAAATACATGCCGCTCCTCCCGTCAAGACTTCCAGTACTGGCATTTTTTCACCAACTCACAAAGTAAAAAAAGGTGAAAGCATCTATATAATAGCAAGAATGTACGGTGTTGATGTGCAGAAGTTCAAGAATTACAACAGCTTGCGAAGAAATAAAATTCTCGTCGGACAAGTCCTGAAAATCCCAATGAAGACTGATTAGTACCTTTTTTCTTCTGTGTCCGTCTTTCAAATAATAAAATATTTAATCTTTTCATAATTGCTTCCTGAAGAAAATCGTCTATATTCACACTTTGTTAGTTTGTTGATGTCGTTACGAAACGGCAAAAAAAAAGTGCAGAATCTCCGACAAATATTTCTTCTTTTCCTCTTTAGTTTTACACATCTACTCTTCAGTCAAAGCAATTCTCCATTAGCAAAATATGCCGTAGATGACAATACAAAATACACGAATGTCGGCAACATTGCCATTACAGTTACAAACTTTGGTGTAATCGGCACAGGTTTTAAAACGTGGCCTACGCAGCCATCGTTCCAATATCCGCGTGGTTCCGGTATTGAGCATATGTTTATTGGAGGTCTCTGGGTGGGAGCTATTACTCCCGACGGATCACACCGAGTAACAACAGGTGCTATAGATGTTTCTTCAATAAAGAGCGGTCAGATGGCAGGATTTGAATTCACAACGGGAAAAGATTCAAAGGTAGTTGAAAAATCATCATTAGCAGATAATCGATATTATAACCCTGATGCTGTGAGTCATCAAGATTTTATCGCCGACTTCACCGACACCAATAAAACAAATCCAAATCAGAATAACGAGGCCATTACTGACCACGTTCCAATTGGTATTAACGTACATCTTGAGACTTATGCGTTCAACTACTCCTTTGCAGATAATTTTGTCATCTTCAATTATTGGATTAAGAATGTCAGTGGGGATGCAATAGATAGTATATATGTTGGTTTGTATGCTGACCTTGTTGTTCGCAACACCAATGATGCTCCCCCTTATGGAGCAGCTTTCTTTAGTCAGGGCGGTATGGGATATACTGATACGCTGAAGGGAGAACATATCAACCTCGCGTATGCTTATGATTATAAAGGTGATGCTGGCGATGCAGATAGTTATGGTGCAATCAAGTTCCTTGGTGCATCCCCTTTTAAAAACAATACCGGTTATCAATCATGGACATTTGGCGCATCTCAATCTTCAAATAATCCTTTGTTGTTTAACCCGTCTGACGATAATCAAAGATATTCAAAGATGGCGACTGGATTATCGCGGGCAGAAATTACTAATGGTATCTTAAAGCCATCGAATAATATGACGATGCTTACAACGGGGCCGTTCTCACATATTGCAGCAGGGGATTCTATTAATGTGGTCTTCGCGTTGCTGGCAGCAAAAATGAAAACGTGGGGCGGGCCAGATCCTGATGATATTACAGTTTATCCTCATAACCGTGATAAATTATATGAAGCTTGTAGCTGGGCGCAACGAACCTATAATGGTGAAGATCGCAATGGGAATGGTATACAGGATACAAATGAAATTTGGACCAGCTACGGACCAAATCATCAATTACAACCCAGACGATTTTTCCTGCCTTCCCCGCCCAATGCGCCGCGGGTAAAAATTGTTTTATCAAGTAAATTGGCTGAAATATATTGGGACCGCAGTGCTGAAGATTCGAAGGATCCGATTTCGAATCTTAAAGACTTTGAAGGATATCGGATCTATGGTACTAACGCAGGTATTGATTTGACTGTGTCGCAAGATTTTCTTTCAAACTTAGTTCTTCTTGGTGATTTCGATCGGTCGGATGATAATATTGGATACAATACAGGGTTTGGCAATGTTCGCTTGAAACAGCCCGTTCAGTTTTTACCAGACACGATACATTACTATTACAAGTTCAGTGTACCATACCTACTCAATGGCTGGCAATATGGATTTGCTGTAACAGCATACGATTCTGGTGATGCATCAACAGGACTGATTAGTCTCGAAAGCAGTAAATTGCAGACGCTCAACCGTGTTGTGGTTGGAACTCAACCTGTGCAAGATGGAAGTAAATCGGTTGGCGTATATCCCAATCCTTACTATACACGTGCCTATTGGGATGGCTCACAGGAACGTGATAGAAAGCTCTACTTCTTTAATTTACCCGCACACGCAGAAATTAGAATCTACACACTTGCCGGCGACGTGGTAAATGTTATGCAGCACGATGCAGCAACATATAATGCCAGCGATATCCGATGGTTCCAAAAATATTCTGATGGGTCGCAGCAGATGGCTGGCGGAGAACATGCGTGGGACTTGATTACGAGGAAAGATCAGGCAGTTGCATCCGGATTGTACTTGTTCACGGTTAAGAATAAAGATAACGGTAATATTCAGCGCGGGAAATTTTTAATAATCAAATAATTCACTTTAATCAATCACCTTATCATTATTGGAGGTAGTTATGAAAATGCGATTACTCGTTTTTCTATTAATCGCTGTATGTGTCAGCGCTTTCTTTGCGCTTGCTCTTGGTCAGCCAAAGCTTGGGAAAACCGCAAAGGTTGACACGATCGGGAACACTGTCACCATTCCACAATTGCAGCAACCAACACAGTTCGGGGTAAATTGGCTGGATTCGCTTAAATTAATGGACGTATTGCAAACATCGGGCGGGCAGTATGATGATTCGCCTTATTGGCATGGATCTGATACAAAGTCAGATACCGTGCGAGTAACAGGTATTGTCATGGTCTCACCGAAGATTCTTAGCTATACTCTTCAGCGGTACAATACTTATCTTCAGGACGTAAATGGTAACCTCTGGGGTGGATTGAATGTACTGACAGAGGATTCATCGGCGAATGCAAAGGCTACGAACATTCCTCTTGTTGATACTGGCATGGTGGTAACTATTACTGGACGTGTAACGGAGTATGGTACACAACCTAACAGCCTTACGGAAATGTTTGCCTATAAAGCAGGGTTTTTTGCAACTGTTGTTGGCGTAGAATTTCTCGGATATGCTTCACCAGATCACAGTCGTCCGGCTCCACTGGAAGTAACGTGTGATAGTTTTGTTGTTAAGACAACGCCCATGCCATCCCGTGGTGAAAAGTATGAAGGGATGTATGTTGTCATTCGGAATGTGACTGTAACCTCTGTTGATCAAGGGTACGGTAGTTTCACATTTCAAGACGCCGCGGGAAACTGGATGAAGATGTATGATGGTTCGGGATACTTCACAACTCGTGGACATCGTTTTACAAATTCTACGTATACTCCCCCACCTGTGGGTACGGTATTGAAATATATACGCGGCGTTATTACGGTTCAATCGAGAAATGGAACATGCGGTGACTACGCTATTATGCCATTGTATCCAGGACCGAATGAACTTGCCGGTTCAACGTATCCTGGTGATGTTGTTGTTGATAAATACGGTCCTGCAATTACATCTGTTAAACGTACACCAACTCCACCAAAACCAACAGATATAGTCAATATTACATACAAATCGTATAATGCTGACCCTCTTGTATTACCAAACACTATAAAGGCTGATAGTACCTTCATCAGATATAGAGTTGGAATACAGACCAGTCCAGGTGTAGGTTGGATAAGAACAAGGGTCGATTCTAATGCTGTGTATGATACACTATATCACACAACTATACCTGCACAAATAGAAGGTAAATTGGTAAGTTATTGTGTAGAAGCATGGTATCATAATGTCCAAAGTATATTTCCAGATTCAACGACTCCTTATTTCTATGTCGTAAGGGCCGCTGGTCCAACTCTCTATGATGTCGTTATGTCACCATACATCAACGCTAGTACATCGGGATTCGCGTATGATACAGTAACCGTCAGTGGTGTTATTATCGCTGATACATCCGATATCAAAGATATAACAACTCGAGGCGGGCGAGCCAATGCACCATTGTTATGGTTGCAGGCAGGAACGTCATCATCAACAAACAAATTCAATGGTATTCAAATTTGGAGTCCTCTCGGACCTATCGTTGATACATTAAGGCGCGGAGATAGCGTCTCGGTGCGCGGTTCGGTGTATGGCACCTCCAATAGAATTTCAATAGCAGTAACATCCATGCCGTACTTCAGGCGCGGTGGCAGTGTTATGCCTATTCCCTATATACGTTGGATGAATGGTGCCGCCCCTAGCCCGTATTTTGATTACGCACTCTCTAATACAGCTATCATTGGAAATTCAGGATTCCAGCCTTATATGTCGACGTTGACACAAATTGATACTGCGTATGTTTTATATCGAAATGCTGATAATGTGACGGACGTTCCATCAAGTACCTATACCTATGGGGAGTACTTTCTTTCATTTACTAGCTCACCAATCGCAATGACAACATATGGAGCCCGTGTTAACGATAATGGAATGAATCATTATTATTGTGATACAAATTCGGCATATATATCTGGTACACCTAACAGTTATAACACGACCCATCCAAACTCGGCGGGCATGAAGGGTAATAAAACATATCTGATTCCACTTTTAGCGAAAATTTCAAAGATCGTTGGCATATTGGATTACACGAATGGGAATTATAAGCTCGAACCGCGAAAAGATGATGACTTTGGTACGATTACTCCTCCGACTTCAGTTTTTAGGGATGCCGATGTCGTTCCGAAAGCATTTGCATTGGAGCAAAACTATCCCAACCCGTTTAACCCGACGACAACCATTCGCTATACAGTGCCTGTAAAGAGCATTGTAACGTTAAAGATCTATAATATATTAGGACAAGTAGTGGAATCGTTAGTCAACATGGATCAAGGTGTGGGTTCCTATGTAGTTCAGTTTCATGCGTCCCGGCTTTCGACTGGAGTTTATTTCTATGAACTCCGAGCTGGAAACTATCGGGATATTAAGAAAATGCTTCTGTTGAAATAATTTTCCAGATGGAGAGGAGCAAGCCGCTCCTCTCCATCTCTTTTTTTGAGGGATCCAGTGAAATTACATTTTATTATCATCACAATTGTCATGTGTCTCCTCGGTGGTTGTTCGGAACGTTATCCCAATCAACCGAAGCCAAATCAACCGCCTTCTACGTTTCTGGCATTGGTGCCCGATAGCGTAATGCGAAGCACGACAAGTCAACAGCATCTTCATTGGTGGGGTGTTGATCCTGATGGTTTTGTTAAGGGATATTACATTTCACTTGATAGTATTAACTGGACGTTCACAACAAGCAATGACAGTGTTTTAGGATTAAAAATCAGTACAACCGATACGACATACAAATTTTTTGTAGCGGCGGTTGATGATCAAGGTTTGAGAGATCCAAAACCAGCATCGCTGAAATATCCAATTCATAATTCACCACCAGTCGTTTCTTTTATTGCCCAGTCAGATGTTCCTGATACGACGTTTACTGTTGCGACATTCCAATGGCATGGTTCCGATCTCGATGGGGATGAAACCGTCGTCGCTTACTACTATGCCCTCGATGATACAACCAATCCATCTAAGTGGAAAAGTTTGACGGGTGATTACAGCCGAGTAACGCTTCGTAAGTCTGATGGTCTTATGGAAGGCACACACATCTTTTATCTAAAAGCGCGTGATGTTGCTGGTGCATATAGTCAAACGATTCGTATGCCGATTGATACAACGAAAACATGGTACGTCAAGGACCCAGAGGGGAAAAGTGATTTCCTTATTATTCGCGATTGGACATGGGTTGATGATGCAGCATCATTTTATAGTCATACGATTGACTCAGTAATGGGCGGCCGGCTGAACACGGCATATGTTTGGGATATTAAGGCTGGATGGTCGCCTACAACCAGAGGAAAGTATGTGCCTGCAATGATCAATCCCACGTTTACGGAAAGCATTAAACTTTTCAAGTACATTCTTTGGTATGGTGACAATAATCCACAATTGGATATTGCACAAGCGGCTCTTCCTGCATTTGAAGCTGCCGGTGGCAAAATTCTTTTTACAACGGGTCTTCCGCAAAACCCAGTTTTTGACCCACGTGGATTTGGAGATTTTGCTCCTATAGACAGCATTGAGCAGTATTCCTTTGTTGGTATTTTACAAAGGAACTTTAGCACAATCGCAGATAGTGTAGTATCGGTTGATACAACTTATCCAAGACTCTATCGAGATTGGGGAACCTCAGGCAATGGTGTTGCATACCTCCGCGGGATATTGCCTAAGGGAAACGCCCATATTATTTATAAAATGGGAAACAGCCAATTCGCTCCCGCTGCAGGTGGTTGGTCGGACCGTAATACGAACCCAATTATCATGGGTGTGCAGAATGCTGCTGATCAGCCAAATATAGTATTCCTGGCATTTTCGTTGAATCGCTTTTCTGGACATGAGGGGGTGGGTAACCCCATCATTACTAATAACGCCCCTGCATTTCTCCGCAAAGTATTTTATGACGAATTTGGAGTCCGGTAATATGAGGCAGATAAGAATAATATTTCTGCTTCTCTGCTGTATGGGATTCATCGCGAGCATGGTTTTCGGTCAAGGGAAAGGTGTCATAAAAGGCATAGTAAAGGATGCGAAAACAGGTGAAAGTTTACCCGTCGTCAATGTGAAGGTGAAGGGAACCTACTATGGTGCGGTTACTGACCTCGATGGTAACTATACAATTCCTCATATGAGCCAGGGAAGCTATACGTTAGAGTTTAGCATTGTTGGTTATACAATGGTGCAACGTACAGATGTAAGAGTAGAGGCAGATAAGGAAAGTATTATCGATCAGAATATGCAGGAAACCGTACTTTCGCTTGGGCAGGAAGTCCTGGTTGTTGGAGAAAAACCGCTTGTCAATCTCGAAGAGACATCGAGCAAGCGTTCCATATCGGCTGATGACTTAAAAGCGGCTGCTTTAGTAGATGTGAAGGATGTTGTTTCACAGCAGGTTGGCGTTGTGCAAACTGATAACGAAATACATATTCGGGGTGGCAGAGCGAGCGAAAACTCCTACCTGCTCGATGGCGTCTCAATTCAAGATCCGCTTGCAGGGACGGGGTTTGGTTTGCAATTAAGCACAGATGCAATAGATGAAATTCAGGTTATTACGGGCGGTTATAATGCGGAATATGGACAAGCAACGTCCGGTGTTGTGAATGTTTCGTTGAAAGAAGGCTCTCAGCAATATCATGGAAGTCTTTCCTATAAACGCGATCATCTTGGCAGAGCCGATGGTTCTTTGCACATCTTCAATCAAGATCTCAGTGAGATGACATTAAGCGGACCGGAGCCATTGACCACTTTCTTATTACCGTTCCTTGGAATTCCAAATATTGGCGCCGTGACCTTTTTTGCAGATTTTAGTGCTAACCTTTCTGATGGAACATATGGAAAGCACGCAAACCAATTAAACTCTTCTATTTTTTATGGGACTCGGTTTGCACCGCGGGAAGAAAATAATTACTTCGGCTTGGTAAAGCTAACATGGAAAATATCACAAATGATGCATATCTCGTATTCATATACTCGTTCTGTTGCGGTCAACCAAAATTCGCAATCGCTGCAGACAAATCTGGAGTATGTCGAATCAAGCCCGGGATTCCCTTATACATATGAAAATATTTTAGATAATGCTATGACATACACACACAATAATCAGATGCATCTGATTAGCCTTACGCATACATTGTCCAATTCCATGTTCTATGAATTGAAGTATTCGCACTATTATACTCACCTTCGTGCAGATGCTAATGGGCTGAATTACACACAGTATCAAGAGCCAGATGATATTGTCGAGTTCCCGTTGGTGTATTATCCTGCGAACTGGACATCGCGCGATACCGTTGGTGTCATTCCGGGTGATGGACTCTATGATGTCGGTAACGGGTCCACCTGGCACGACCATTATGTTATTGAAAATGGTCTGAAGTTTGATCTCACCAATAATTTCTCAGAGAAGAACAAATTCAAAGCGGGATTTGATATCACATTCCAAGAAATGCAGAATATTGATATCTATGAACCATGGGCAGGAACACTTGGGCTTAACAATGACATTTATAGAGTCTTTCCCGCGTTTGGTGCAATGTACGCTCAAGAGACTATTATCTATGGAGGTATGATTCTCAATGCTGGTTTGCGTTTCGATTATTGGGCTCCCGGACAATATGTGGATGATGCAGTAAAAGATACGAATGTGATCACCATCCCGGATCAGATTCGAAAAGACTACATGAATTCGACTTATTCATTCTTGGGACATCGCTGGAAAGGAAGAATTAGTCCGCGGATTGGTATTTCACATCCGATATCAGACAATCAGATGCTCTTTTTCTCGTATGGTCAGTTTTCAAAATGGCCCAACCCGCAATTTGTCTATGCAAAGTTGAATCCATCTGCTGCACAGTCATCGTTCCAGAAATTTGGCAATCCTAATCTTAATCCGCAAACAACAGTTCAATATGAATTAGGACTACAGACGCAATTTTCAAACAACGACGTCTTGAAGGTCACGGCTTATTACCACGACATTTTTGATTACGCAACGACCAAGACTGCAAAAATTACTTCTGCTCGTCTTTCCAGTACAAGTTATATAACATATGTGAATAGTGATTATGCTACCTCACGCGGTATTGAGGCAGAATATCTAAAACGTATTGGGAAGTGGTTCAATGGTTCATTGAGCGGATCCTATTCTATAACCACAGGAAAAAGCTCGACACCCGATCAAGCTGTGTTAGTTGCGCAAGGCATTGACTTTGAAACAATTAAAGAAAATTACATGCAATGGGATCGTCCACTTCAATTCAATCTTATGACAACGTTTAATGTGCTCAAAGGTGAACCTCTCTTTGGAGTAGGCAAGGGGATTCTGGATGATTATGTCTTGTATATTCATACTTTCTATGAATCAGGGAAACGTTATACTCCAGATATTTTGGTTGGAACAATTACTAGCACCGGTCGGCCTGACTATGAAACAGACCCAACGAATATTAATGGAGGTATTGGAGATTACTGGTTCTGGATTGATGTGAACTTTGAAAAGAACTTTGATGTGATGGGATTGGATATGGTCTTTTCTGTTCAGATAAAGAATATATTAGATAATAAAAACGCCGCGATCATCAATCCTGTTACTGGACGTGCCTATGAGTATGGTGATCCAACGCCAATAAGTTGGGGTGATCCATTATATCCAATGCTCCAAGCGCCGGTAAAAACATATCCGTTTGATCCTTCCCGATATCTTGCGGGACGAAATATCATTGTTGGATTAAGCATGAAGTTCTAAGAATGAAGAATTCAATTTATTCAATAGTATTAGTTATTTGTCTGTTCGGATCATCATTGATGCATGCACAATTGCTTCCGGTGTTAGGCGCACAGCGTGCCGGAACAGCCACTGCGCAGTTTCTTAAAATCGGCGTGGGTGCTCGGGCAACAGCGATGGGAGATGCTTTTGTGGCTGTTGCAAACGATGCATCGGCACTCTATTGGAATCCAGCCGGTATTACTCAATTTCAAACAAATGAAATTATTTTTTCGCATACGAGTTGGTTTCTAGATATTCAACACCAGTTTATTGGCGCTGTCTATCACTTGAGTCTGGATGATGCCATTGGAGTTTCTGTCACATCCTTACACATGGATGATATGCAAGTGACGACAGAATTTGCACCGCAAGGTACAGGAAACTATTTCAGTTTTGGCGACCTGGCAGCTGGCTTAACGTATAGTCGAAAATTGACACCACAGTTTAGCTTTGGAGCTACAGTTCGCTATGTGCAAGAAACCATGGATGTCGTAAAAATGCGCGGTGTGGTGATAGACTTCGGAACGTACTACTGGACAGGATTAGGGACATCTAGATTCTCTGCAGTCGTCACGAATTTTGGCAATGAAATGTCTCCTAGTGGATCGATTACACTCTATGGCGGAGAGACGATTAGCAAGTTTCAAGAATTTTCCCCCCCAACAAATTTCAAATTTGGATTTGCCATTGATCCGATTAAAGACGAAACGAATCTATTAACAACTGCCATTCAGCTCAATCATCCGAATGATAATTCGGAAAATATTAGTCTTGGTGCTGAATATGGCTGGAGAAACACGCTTTTTCTACGCGGCGGATACAAGCTTAATGTAGAAGACCAATCGTTCACCGTCGGTGGTGGTCTTGCGACAACAATCAGCGGCATAACACTCAATGTTGACTATGGATATGCGGCATATGCAAATCTTGGTGGAGTTCATCGTATTTCAATGAATGTGAAGTTATGAAAATACAATTGCCATTTACTTTAACGATTTTTATGTTACTCTTCTGCGGTTGTCAAGAAGACAAGTTTAATGTGAACAGTCTTCCAAAGACGACAGGGAATTCGAATATTAGTGACACTATGTACATTCAGCAAGGGATACCGTGGGGTGATAGCAGATATCCACAATCAGGAACCTTCAACGGTCCACAAGCGGTTATTGTTGGGAACGAGCCGTTTGTATACGTTGCTGATACGTACAATGATCGAATAGTTATGCTGGATATTGCAGGGCGTGTTCTCGGTTATTCGCAGCGAATTCAAAAACCGGTTGCCATTGCTCAAGATAAACGATTACAATTACTTGTGTGTTCTGAGTTTGATACTCTGCTACCGGGACATACTACATCAACGACATTCGGCGCAGTTTATCGATTGAATTTACCTGCGGTTAATCATAATATAGCAAATGCAGTACCCCAACGAGTTATTTGGGACACAACCTTGGGAAATAATGTTTCACGACGATACACAGCGATAGCAACCACCTACTACAGCGTTGGTTCCACTCTCAACGCTGATGCTTATTATGTTGCCCGTACTGGAGACAAAAATATAGGCACTTACGACCCTGATAATGCAATTTGTCTTTATTCAAAAAATGATAAGTTTCAATCTTCTGTGACATCAGGTTTTACGCAACAAGGTACTGGATTGCTTTCAATGCATAAGGTCACTGCCTTGGCTACTATGCCTTCGGGAACAAGCTCAGAATTTGTTTTTGCACAAGTAGAAGATTTGAATTCGGCAGTGATTCCATTGTGGAAAGTTCAATGGATAAAACTTACTGTGCAGGGACAATCAGAGGGCTGGGATTCAAAATTTTATCCTAGTGTAGATGGTGATATTGATTTTTTGAAGATTAACCGGTTTATTCAACCGAGAGGTGTAGCGCTCGATCCGTCCGGAAATTTATTTGTTGTCGATGCAGGCACAGATAGTCTATATCGTTTTAGTTCTCGGGGAATTGAACACTATTCATTTGGAGGTCATAATGATCCTTATGGAAGAAATTTTAATCAACCATATGGTATAGCATATTATGACAAAACATTGTTCGTAGCGGACAAGGGGAATAATCGAATTTGTCGATTCAAGCTTTCTATTGATATGAATTAAGAAGCAAAATGAGATTTAGCTAAGGCGTCCATAGTATGACGCCTTAGCTATGTACATGGGATTGAGCAATAAGGTAAATAGAAGAAGGGTCTTATTTCATATCTGTGAAAATTAGTTTTTAACACTGCTCTTCGCAGTTTCAAGATTACAGCATCAGCGCTACCGGCTTCTCTATCAGAATTTTAAGATCTTGCAGGAATCGTGCTGCGATGGATCCATCAATGATGCGATGGTCGGAGGAAAGTGTTACTTTCATCGTATGGCCGATTATAATTTGACCCTTCTTTACTACCGGTTTTTCGATAATCGATCCGACAGCAAGAATGGCTCCTTCCGGTGGATTGATAATGGCAACGAAATCTTCTACTCCAAACATTCCGAGGTTGCTTATTGTGAAAGTGGCGCCTTGATATTCTTCCGGCTTGAGTTTGCGGCTGCGAGCTCGCTCTGCAAGATCATGCAATTCTGAATTGATCTGAAGAATAGTTTTCTGCTCGCAATTCCTAAGTACAGGAGTCACCAATCCTTCGTCAAGTGCGACAGCGACGGCAATGTGTGCCTCGCCAAATTGCCGCGTAGTATTTCCCAGATAGGTCGCATTGATGCTGGGGTGATTCATCAATGTCATGGCGGCAGCTTTTACGAGAATATCCGTAAAACTAATTTTTGAATTGGTGGCAGTGTTAAGCTGTTCGCGAAAAGCGATTGCAGGTTCCATATCGATTTCACCTGTGACATAGAAATGCGGCACGGTTTGTTTGCTTTCCTGCATTCGTATAGCGATCGTTTTGCGGATGAGGGACAGCTCGACATCGCGATGACCGCCGCGAATGATCGGTACGGCCGGCTTGAACTGCAATGTTTTTTTACCGCTCAAGAGCGGTTCAACATCCCGTTTGATGATGCGCCCTTGCGGTCCGCTTCCAGAAATGGCTCGCAGCTCGATTTTATTTTCCGTGGCAAGCCTCTTTGCTAATGGTGAAGCTATCACTCGTCCATCAGCGACGATGGAAGAGGCAGGCTGTGAAGATGGCGGCAGTGATTTCGATGCTTCCTTCGCTGTTTCTGTTTTCGGTATTTGTTGTGCAGCAGGAGTGGTATCGGTCAATAATGCAGAGATATCCTCGTTCGCTTCGGCAATGATGGCGATGGGAACGCCAATTTCCGCCTTGCCTCCCTCAGGAATCATGATCTTGCGCAGGATGCCGGAGTCGTATGCTTCCAATTCCATATCTGCTTTATCGGATTCGATCTCGACAAGTGTTTCACCTTGTTTTACTTTTTCTCCTTCTTTCTTCAGCCACTTCAGGATGACACCTTCCGTCATGGTATCGCTCAGTTTCGGCATCAAGATTTTTGTCGCCATAGGCTCCTCAAAGTATTAAATGCTGTCAGGAGTTTCCTTCTGACTGTAAGAATATAATAATGCTTATACGGAAATTCCAATAACCCCCACTGTCTCTCCACCTGCAAGGGGGAGAGTGGTGAAACTCCATAACAAAACCTCTTAATCAAGATACATAACTTTTCGGACTGCTCGTATCACTTTCTGGATATTCGGCAAGGAAGCAATTTCCAGATTATGCGCATAGGGAAGAGGCACATCTTCCTGCGTGACACGCTCAACCGGTGCATCGAGATAATCGAAACAATGATTGCTCACTTCATGCGAAATCTGCGCGCCGACCCCTGCAAAGGGCCAGCCTTCTTCCACGATCACCAATCGATTCGTCTTCTTGACGGAATTGAAGATCAATTCCCAGTCCATCGGCTTAATCGTGCGCGGATCGATAAGTTCCACGCTGATGCCTTCTTCCGCAAGACGGCCAACCGCTTTGACCGCTATGTGCTGAAGGATCCTGGACCATGAGACAATAGTAACATCTGTTCCTTCCTTTATCACTTCTCCGACGCCGAAGGGAATGGTATACTCACCTTCCGGTATTTCGCCTTTCTCGCCGTACATCATTTCACTTTCGATAAAGACGACCGGATTGTTATCGCGAATAGCAGTCTTTAATAAACCTTTTGCATCCCGCGAGTTGGAAGGCATAACGACTTTCAAACCCGGAAAATGGGCGTAGATGGATTCAAGAGCTTGCGAGTGTGTTGCTGCAAGACTGTGTGCCGCACCGCCTGGTCCGCGGAAAACAATCGGCACATTGAAATTCCCACCAGACATGGACAGCATCTGGGCGGCGTTATTGACGATCTGGTCGAAGGCGACGAGGGAAAAATTCCATGTCATGAACTCGACGATTGGGCGGAGACCGACCATAGCAGCGCCGATGCCGATTCCGGAAAATCCGGCTTCAGCGATTGGTGTGTCAATGATGCGCTTGGGTCCATATTTTGTGAGCAGACCCTGGCTCACTTTGTACGCGCCATTATATTGGGCAACTTCTTCGCCCATCAGGAATACGCGTTCATCGCGCGCCATTTCTTCATCCATTGCTTGATTCAGTGCTTCACGTATACTGACAACAGGCATTTATTTCATCTCCGCGTTCTTATGTCGATTCAAAAACTCCCCCGTATCTTCCTTCTTCTGGGAAAGAGAGAATTAAGTAAGCAACAAATCCAAAAGAACAAATATCAAACAAAATTCAAAAAACACAAGCAACAACAAAACCATCATTAAAACTTTGTCGGTGTCTCACAGCAATACATCGTCACTTCAGTTTCAATGTTTGATTTATACAAATCGTTTACTCAGCATAGACATCCGTATAGAGTTCTTCAAGGGGTGGTTCTGGACTGCTCTCTGTAAATTGGACGCATTCTTCAATGATACTCTTGATGCGTGCTTCGGCAGATTCAAAATATTCATCTGCAGCAAGATGTGCGTCTTTCAACGCTTCTGCGAACACTGTTAGCGGATCCAATTTCTTCTGTGTCTCCACTTCTTCCTTCGTGCGGTAATGGCCATGAATCGGGTCGGACATAGAGTGTCCCCGATAACGGAATGTTTGCACTTCCAACAGGCTTGGTTCGTACGATGAGCGGGCGTGGTCCACAGCGGCTTTGACGGTTTGATAGATTTTCAATACATCATTTCCGTCCATTATGACAGCGCTACGCATATTGTAGGCGGCTGCCTTTTTATGGAGTGCCTCTATTGAGGATGCACGATCGACGGATGTTCCCATCCCGTATTTATTATTTTCTATGATGTAGATGACGGGAAGTTTCCAGAGAGCGGCAAGGTTGAGCGATTCGTGGAATTCGCCGATGTTCGTTGCACCATCACCCATAAAGCAGAGACAGACACGTTTTTCGCCGCGGTATTTGCATGCAAATGCAGCGCCGGTTCCTATGGGGATGTGTCCACCGACAATAGCGTGACCGCCTAAAAAGTTTTTCTCACGGTCGAACAAATGCATGGAGCCGCCTTTTCCTTTTGTTGTGCCGGTGTGCTTGCCGAGAAGCTCTGCAAGAATGCGGCGCGGATCGACTCCTTTGGAAATAGCAAGTCCATGATCGCGATACGCAGTGATGACATAATCATCCGGAGTAATTGCCCCAATGGAGCCGGCTGCGATTGCTTCCTGCCCGTTGTAGAGGTGGCAGAAGCCGCCAATCTTGCCCATGCCGTATAATTGAGCACACTTTTCCTCGAAACGGCGGATGAGAAGCATTTCATCGTACCACTTGAGGAGAATCTCCGGAGCAATCCCAAGCAGATTCTTTGTGACAGGCTTCGTGAGAGGCAGTATATTGTTCATTGTTTGGTCGTTACTCTTCGTTGAGTTTATAGATATTCTTTCTTTTTAACACATAAATATAGCAAGAAGTTGCAGAAAAGGAAGAGGAGAGGGAAAAGATAGAAGGGAGAAAAGGAGAAGTTGAGCAATTTCCGCCAGCTTGTCCGCCGTTTTTTTGGCGGAAGGCGGACGTGCCTTTGGCGCAGAGTAGATGAGATATGAGGAAGTTGAGAGATTGAGACAGTTAAAAGTACATAATTGCAGCTTGAGGAAAAGATCTTAGAAGGAAATGTCATTCCCGTATGCTGTAATCGGGAATCCAGGGTGCAGAAAGTCCCGCTGGTTTTTAGCGGGGATACTCCTGCGCTCATCACGTTAGACATAATTCATTGGGACAGAAGATAAGTCTGTCTAAGTTGGAGTACAAAAGTTTTAAAGAGCTAAAGAGTAAATGTCTTCGACCTGCCTTTTATTTTTATCCTAAAATTCTAAAATTTCATTCTATTGATTGTTTGACTACGCCTCCCTACCTTACAATATGGAAATGAAGAGGAAGGGGGTGTCAATGAATTTAACGAATGAAGAAAAGCGAGCACTCCTGAAGCTTGCGCGATCTTCTATTCAATCTGCACTCGGTGGAAAACCGCTTCCACAGAAAGAATATAAGAGCGAAACATTGAGCAGACTCTCTGGTGTTTTCGTCACTCTTCGCATTGGCGAAAATCTTCGCGGTTGTATTGGATATGTTGAGCCATTTTTTCCACTTGCTCAAGCCACGCAAGAGGCAGCAGTGAAAGCTGCCATGGAAGATCCGCGCTTCATGCCGATGACTTTGGTCGAATTGGCAAGCATCACGATTGAAATTTCCGTTCTTTCGCCGCTCGCTGAGCTGCACGATAAGACGAAGATTGAAATCGGGAAGCATGGTCTTGTGATCGATGCTGGGTTGAGACGCGGATTGTTGCTGCCGCAGGTGGCAACAGAGTACGGATGGGATCGAGAACAATTTCTGAGACACACAGCATCGAAGGCAGGATTACCGTCCGATGCTTGGAAACGGAATGAGGTAAAACTTTTCACGTTCACTGTGGAAAGATTTGAAGAGTCTGAATTTGAAAAAGAAGAAAAGTAAGGTCTATGAGTGAGAAAGAAATTGTACGTGCTCCGGCAGTTGCCGGGATGTTCTATGAGAGATCACCGGCTGCACTTCGCAAGAACATCGATGAGATGCTGAACCGTGTACAACTGCCGAAAATTGAAGGTACAGTGCGTGCAGTGGTTTCGCCTCATGCGGGATACGTGTATTCCGGATTTACGGCTGCGCACGCTTTTAAACTTCTCGAAGGCAGAAAGTACGATTGTGTCATCGCTGTTGGTCCGAGTCATCGGGAATACTTTGACGGCATTTCTATTTACTCAGGTGATGCGTATGAAACACCTCTCGGAAAAGTGCCTATCAATCATGAGGTGCGATCAGAATTACTGCGGGGGGAAAAGAACATCGTTGCTTCGGTTGCAGGGCATCGCGCGGAGCATTCGCTTGAAGTGCAATTGCCATTTCTCCAACGTGTGCTTGAGGAGTTTTCCGTTGTACCGATCATCATGGGAGATCAACGACGGCAATTATGCGAACAACTGAGTGTTGCGCTTGCACGTGTTATGGCAAACAAAAATGTCCTTTTAGTCGCGAGCAGTGATCTCTCGCATTTCCATGCTTATGATGAAGCTGTGCTCCTGGATAAGCGTGTCATCCAAGAAGTGGAACATTTCAACTCGGATGTGTTCATCGATGAATTGGAAAAGAAGTCATTCGAAGCGTGCGGCGGAGGTCCCATTGCAGTAGCCATGAAAACGGCACAACAATTAGGTGCAAATCGGGTGGAGGTATTGCACTACTGTAACTCAGGTGATATCACCGGAGATAAAAGCGGAGTTGTCGGGTATCTTGCAGCTGCATTCATGCAAGTGAATGACGTGAAATAGCCTCGTCGATGCATGGAAAAAGCGGCTGAATTCTATCTCGCCTGAACTTTGTATAACCGATAGTTTGAATTCCAAAAGAAGAAATATTTTTGTATCATAATACATATGGTTTTGTATCGACTTTTCTGACGCATGCGATGGTTGACAGGCATTCAATAATGGGTCAACAAGAAAACCGATCAAAGAACAATATAAAGGATAACCATTGAAAGCACTTATTGCCAGTGGCGGACGTGGTACAAGGTTGCGCCCCATAACGCACACGCAGAACAAACATCTCATTCCGATCGCGAACAAACCGATCCTCTACTACGCAATTGAAGCGGCAGCAGATGCAGGCATCAAGGAAATCGGTATTGTTCATAATGCAGACAGTCATGAAGTTCCGAAGTACATTGGTGACGGTTCAAAGTGGGGCGTGAAGATTACGTATATCCCGCAGGAAACTCCTGGCGGACTTGCACAGGTCGTACAATTGGCCGAAAAGTTTATTGCAGGAGACAAGTTCATTTTTTACCTCGGTGACAATATGCTTGTTGGCGGTGTGAAACGATTTGTGGAAGAATTTGAAAAGAGCGGATGCAATTGTTATTTGACATTATCAAAAGTGAAAGATCCGGAACGATTTGGCGTCCCTGAGATCCGCAATGGGAAAATTGTTCGGGTGGAAGAGAAACCAAAAAAGCCAAAGAGCAACTATGCTGTTGCGGGAATTTATCTGTATGATTATCACATTTTCGAAGCAGTCAAAAGCCTCAAACCCAGTGCACGCGGTGAGCTGGAAATATCTGATGCGCACACACTCCTTATTGAGCGTGGCTTGAAGATCGGGTACACAGAAATCACGGGTTGGTGGAAAGACACTGGAAAACCCACCGACTTATTGGAAGCGAATCGATTGATGTTGGATAATATCGCACCTCGAAACGATGGTAATGCGGATAAGCAATCTGAAGTAGCGGGCCGGGTCGTAATAGAACAAGGTGCGCGCATCATCAACAGCAAGATTCGCGGTCCCGTTATCATCGGGAAAAATTGTGTTATTGAAAACAGCTACATCGGTCCGTTTACTTCCATCGGTGATAGAACTGAAGTGCGGAACAGCGAAATTGAGTACAGCATTGTTCTCAGGGATTGTAAGGTCACGAGTGTCGGTATTCGGATTGAAGGGAGCATTCTCGGCAACGACGTTGAGGTCGTAG
>PLMS01000007.1 GCA_003142575.1 Ignavibacteriota bacterium | reverse complement strand
CTGATGAGACCAGCCTGATTTGTCCCAAATCGTTCTATGGTGTGAACAAGCAGGCATCAGAAGGTTTTCTCCGGATTTTTTCTGAAGAAGGGCTGCGAACTACAGTACTCAGGTTTTTTAATGTTTATGGTCCAGGACAGAACATGGAAAACCTTAAGCAGGGAATGATCAGCATTTTTATGGCTTATATCGCTCAGCGAAAACCCATCTTGGTTAAGGGGCCGCTGGACCGCTTTCGCGATTTTGTTTTTGTGGATGACGTTGTCGATGCGCTTATCGCGGTGCAGTCGCCGTTGGCGGATGGGAAAACTTACAATGTCTGTACAGGGCGTACGACCACAGTGAAAGAAGTTTTGGACATAATTATCAAAGCTTTCGGGAGCGATCCGGATACTTATCCAATAGTTCTCTTAGAACGTACTCCCCGTGACATTGATGGTTCTTATGGTAATTACGGGAAAATCATGTCTGATTTAGGCTGGCAACCTACAGTATCATTGGAAGAAGGCATAAGAAAAATGGCGGCCTCGCTCCACGGTGGGGTGTCAAGTGAGGAGATAGAGATATGAACTGCCGACTTTGTTCTTCAAAGAAAACGAGAGTCATTTACCCAGGGCCAATCCGTTCTGGCGGCGTTGGATCAGCCTTTATTGACGGGTTCACCGTTATTGGATGTGAAGATTGTGGATTTGCGTTCTTGGACCCCATCCCAGAAAATCTGGATCGTTTTTATGAGACTCATGAATATCGAGAGAAATTCGATTACGAATTTTCTCCTGCAAGTATTCATAAAAAATATGACCACGAACAGAATGAGCGGATCCAGAGAATTGGTATTCAGAATCTTCGCGGCAAGACTGTCCTCGATCTTGGTGCATCAGCAGGTGTGTTTTTGGATGCGATCAAGGCCGTTGCAGACCAGACTATTGCGGTGGAACCAGGAGAAATTTTCAGGGAATACCTGATAGACAAGGGGCATCGATATTACCCCTATCCTGAGGATGCAATATCAGCCAATGAATTGGCCGATATTGTTACATCTTTTGATGTCATTGAACATGTTCCAGACCCAGGAGAGTTTGTCCGTCAGGCGTTTAAATTACTGAAGCCTGGTGGTACATTCGTTCTCTCGATGCCTAATTTTGATGATCTGCTGTTGCGCGTTCAAAAAGCTGCTTTCGATCCGTTCTTCTTTCAGATTGCGCACTTGAACTATTTTGGTAAAAAGGTCATATCCATGCTGTTCGAAGGCTCTGGGTTCCCTTTACCGAAAATCGGCTTTCTTCACAAGTACGGCATTGAAAATCTGATTCGCTGGTGCAAGTATGGTTCTCCCGGTGCCGTGCCGGAAGCCGCCGGTTTATTTGACGAAGCCTTTAATCGACATTATCGAATTGAGATCGAGCGATCCGGTATGGCTAGCCATCTTTTTATTGTTGCAAAAAAGGATTACTGATGCATTGCAATTCAGAGCTTATTTTAAAAAAAGTACGTTATTCTGTAATTTATCAGAAGACGAGGCTATAAATGAAACATAGTTCAGATATTAAACATAAAATTATTACGGAAATATTAAGAAAGTTCCTTTCCATATTTTATTCATTTGAGAGTTATGAGTTTACGAAAGATAATCCTCGATATAAAGAGCATGAAATAAGTGAGTTTACTTATGGTGAGCCGTTCATTTTCAAGTACGGAGGAAATAGCACTGTTCGGATTGGCAAATTTTGTTCTATTGCGAACGGCACATTGATAATTTTAGGTGCAGACCACAGACCTGATTGGATAACAACATATCCTTTTTCAAGGGGAATTTTCAGAGAATTGGGAGGGAAAATACGTGAAAAGGGACTTCCTCGCGATAAAGGAGATATAGTAATTGGTAATGATGTATGGATAGGACAAGGCGTAACTATTCTCTCAGGAATTAGCATCGGAGATGGGGCAGTTATTGCTGCAAAAAGTGTAGTTACGAAAAGCGTAAAACCGTATGAAGTAGTTGGTGGTAATCCAAGTAAACATATAAGATTCAGATTTTCTGAAAAAGACATTGAAAAATTGCTGAAGATTCAGTGGTGGAATTGGGATATTGCTAAAATGAGAGAAAATATTGAATTGCTAACAAGTGATGATTTGTTAACTTTTCTAGATAGACATTCATTAGACATTATAAAATGCTGAAATTTTGGAGGTACAATATGAAAGTTATAGTTGGTATTCCGGTACGGCTGGCTTCAACCCGCTACCCTGGAAAACCGCTCTGCGACATTCTCGGTAAATCTATGATCGAACATGTTTACCGCCGCTGTGCGCTTAGTAAATACGCTACAGCTCTCTTTGTGGCCGCCTGCGATGACCCCATCAGACAACATGTGGAGGCGTTTGGCGGGACAGTAATCATGACTGATCCCGAGATCCAGCGTCCTGGTTTACGTGTTGCGGCCGCAGCGGAAACATTAAGACTGGAAGAGGATGACATCGTTGTTGTGGTACAGGGTGACGAACCCTTAGTGCATCCGGACATGATTGATCTTGCCATTCAACCGCTTCTGGATGAACCGGATATTTTGGTCTCAAACCTGTGTATGGAACTTACCGAAGAAGAATGGACCGATACTGGCGAGATAAAAGTTGTTTGCGACCTGAAAATGAATGCCATGTATATGTCTCGATCGCCCATTCCGTCAGTTGCCCATGAAGAACGACGCTGCATCTGGTGGAAACAGGTTTGCATCATGCCATTTCGCTGGCACTTCATGAAAAAATTCAACCATGAGCTCGAACCGACGCCATTGGAGCGTCAGGAATCGGTAGAAATGATTCGCGCACTTCAGCATGGCTACAAGGTGCGGATGGTGCCATCGCCGTATGTTTCCAAGTCTGTAGATACCGATGCAGACCGCCGAAAAGCTGAAGATCTGATGCGAGATGATCCAATCTATCAAACTTATAAGGATATGAAATGAATATAACCATTAAATCCCGGATGAANNCCGGATGATGCGAGGTGAAACTGTGTTTGGTACTTGGTGCATGCTGCCTTCCAGCTTTGTTGTGGATGTCATAGCGCGCACGGGCGTAGATTTTGTGGTGATCGATATGGAGCATGGCACCATGTCTTATGAGACGGCGGAGGAGATGGTTCGTGCGGCCCAGGTCCATCACTGCCAACCCATCATCAGAGTGGGAGACGATAAGGAAAACACCATCCTCCATGCGCTGGAAACAGGCTGTGAAGCCGTCATGGTGCCTCATGTCGCCACAGTGGATGCGGCTGAGCGGATTGTGCAGGCGGCGCGTTATGCACCCCATGGGGAAAGGGGACTTTCTCCTTACACACGCTGTCACGGTTACACCCACGAGGGTCTGCCTGAGAGCATGAACCGAC
>PLMS01000088.1 GCA_003142575.1 Ignavibacteriota bacterium | reverse complement strand
CCGCCGCAAATGAAGAGGATGTTCTTTGTATTGACGTTAATGAGACTTTGCTCGGGATGTTTGCGCCCGCCTTTCGGTGGAACACCGGCGATGGTGCCCTCGAGGATTTTCAGCAGTGCTTGCTGTACACCTTCGCCGGAAACATCACGCGTAATAGAAGCACTATCGCCTTTACGAGCAATTTTATCAATCTCATCAATATAAACGATACCTCGCTCAGCTTTCTCAACATTATAATCGGCGTTCTGTAGAAGATAGACGAGGATCGTTTCAACATCGTCACCGACATAGCCGGCTTCTGTTAATGTCGTTGCGTCGGCAATGGCAAAAGGTACATCAAGAATTCGTGCAAGTGTTTGTGCCAACAGTGTTTTACCGGTTCCTGTTGGCCCAACGAGGAGGATGTTGCTCTTCTCGATTTCCACTTCATCGAGATTTGCCATTTGATCACTTGCATCGATGCGCTTGTAATGGTTGTACACCGCTACTGCAAGTGTGCGCTTGGCATGCTCTTGTCCAACGACAAATTCATCAAGGGACTTCTTAATGTCAACAGGTGTCAGTGAACGACGGAAGCCAAACCGCCGCGCATTAATTGCCGCCATATTGTTCTTGATGATGTCAACGGAACTCCCAACGCAGAGGTCGCAAATATATACATCCGGTCCTGCGATGATACTGTTGACTTCTTCCGGCGTGCGTCCGCAGAAGGAGCACGCAATTTTTTCGCCTTGCCTAGGTTTCTGTGTCATATCGTTTCCGGCTTTGATTCATTACCGGTAATTTGTGAACAATTATTTTTCTTTCTTTACTTCACTGACTCGCTTCACGAGGATATTATCAATCAATCCGTACTCTTTTGCTTCATCGGCGGCGAGGTAATAATCTCGATCCGTTTCTTTTTCAATTTGATCAAGTGAACGTCCAGTATGCATAGAAAGAATCTCGTTAATCCGCTTCTTGGTTTTGAGAATCTCTTCCGCTTGAATACTGATATCAGACGCCGTACCTTGCACGCCGCCCCATGGCTGGTGAATCATCACCCGCGCATTAGGAAGTGCTGTACGCTTTCCTTTCATTCCACCTGCCAGCAGCACAGCTGCCATACTTGCCGCCATACCCATACAGATGGTGGAAACATCAGGACGAATATACTGCATCGTATCATAAATGGCAAGGCCCGCAGACACACTTCCGCCCGGGCTATTAATATAGAGGTGGATGTCCTTATCCGGGTCATCCGATTCGAGGAACAATAACTGGGCAATGGTGAGACTGGCGACGGTATCGTCGATAGGTGTGCCGAGGAATACAATCCGTTCTTTCAGCAATCGCGAAAAAATGTCGAATGATCGCTCACCACGGCCGGTTTGTTCTACGACAATGGGAACGAGTTGATTATAGATCTCTGGATATGCCATAATGATTTTTTCCTTTTCTCTTACACTTTTTCAGAGACTTCCTTTACTTTTGCCGAGTCCACAAGAATTTTCAATAACTTATCGCCGATAAGGCGATCTTTGATCTGTTCGGAAGATTTGTAATAGCTGATAAGACGATCTTTCGGAATTTTAATTTTGGCAGATTCCGTTTCTGCCAACTTTTCCAGGTCTCCATCGGAAACGGTGATATTCTCTGCTTTGATCAACTCTTCGCGCAATAATGCCCACTTTGCCTGGTAGATAGCATACGCGCGGTTCTCTTCGTTAAATTTTTCGATGTTAAATTCATCCGGTAATCGTTTGTTGGGATATTCATTCTTCATTTCTTCCAACAATCCTTCAAGCACACTGCGTATAAACGATTCCGGCACCTGAAATTCATGAAGTCGGATAATTTCAGATGTTATCGAGTTGATCACCTGACGCTCGGTTTTTTCCTTCCAATAGGCAATGATATCTTCCTGAATTCCTGCCCGTAATGAATCGACAGTTATGAACTTATCTTTTGTGACCTTAGCGACAAACGCATCGTCCAGCGGTGAGAGTGTGACTTTTTGAATCTTCGTGATGATGATTTGTGTGTTGACGGTGTGTGCATGCTCACCGTGTGTATGTTCAAATTGCACGCGATAATTACCGCCTTTTCGCGCTTCTCTTAACGCATCCTTAAATGGCTGCTCAAGCTGATCGTCGGCGAGATAAAAACGAACATCATCACTTTTCTTCCCGATTACCGGAGTACCGCTGTCGTCTAAGTCCTGGAGAATCGCGGTGACAATATGCTCTGGATCGGTGACAGCCTCTACCTCTTCCATCGTAGCATTGATCCGCTGCAGACGAATGATTTCTTTTTCAACCTCGTCATCGGTTATGGTATGCACACTTTTCTCTATTGCAATACCTTTGTATTGTTTCACCTCTATGGTCGGACGAATATCATATTGAATCTTGCACCGAAAACTTTCGCCGCGTTTATAATCCATGTCGACGAGTACGGGTTCGCCGATGGGTTTCAACTCTTTTTCTTTTACAGCTTTGCGGTACATCTCGGTAGCGACTTCATTCAGAGAATCGTTTTCAATTAAATCGCCATAAAGTTTTTTGACGATGTCTAATGGTGCTTTTCCTTTTCGGAATCCGCGAATTTCGATTTTCTTTCGATACTCGAGATATGCTTTGTCAAAATGAGGCGCAAGGTCTTCTGTTGTGGCGGTGATTTCTACTTCGCGTGAGACATCTGACAACGATTGAATGGTTACTTCCACGCTCAACTTCCTTTAATTTATAATATATGATTCGTGGGCACGGAGGGACTCGAACCCACATGGGTTTCCCCACTAGCTCCTAAGGCTAGCGCGTCTGCCAGTTTCGCCACGTGCCCCTTTGTAAAAAATGCCCAATAAGCTGAGCGTTCTCTCATAAACGCCTGCAATTGGGCGTTTCAATATAAGAACCGATTGAATGAAAAGCAAAAAGGGATTCACCTTGGAATCCCTTTCGCAACATTTCTTGAAACATTGGATTCATCTGCCGGTTCGCTGGAGTTCGTTCAACTTTGTCAGATAATCGACTGCTTCCTGCCGCGTGGGATCCAAGCCAATGGCATTGTTAAAATACTCGCGCGCTTTTTGGTAGTTCTTTACATTCTGATGCGCGAGTCCAATCTGGATATTTGTACTATAGCTTTTTGGATTGAGTGCAAGTGCGCGTTCAAAACTTTGGATGGCGTGTGCCGGATCTGCCTCGCCGAGAAAAGCTACGCCCAAAGTATAATTAATTTCCCAATAATTGTTCCCTTTAGTAAGTGCCATGGAATACATGTTAATAATTTCTTTGAAGTTGCTCTGCTTCAAAAAGATACTATAGCTCTCGCGATAGGCGCTCAAATAAAGCGAATCAATTTGATATGCCCGTTGATACGAATAATTTGCCCGGATGGGATCGCCTGTACGACTGTAGAATTTTCCGAGCATAAAAAACCCGTACGCAAAATTTGGTGCAATCAATGTGATTTGGCGGCATTTGTCTTGTGCATTCTGAAGATCTTTTGCTTTTTCCAATTGTTCTGCTTCTTCGAACATCTTCATCACGTCCGGTGAAATACGTTGTTCGCGGTTCGCAATGACCACACGCATTACGTCAAATCGACTATTGATGTCCGGTTCATAATTCGTGCGGAAGATACGGATGATCTCTTTCTTTGCGCTTGCGAAGTCGCCATAGTAATAATCGTTTACTGCTTTGAGCATTGAATAATAGGGCAGGAAAAAAGAAATGCTGTCTTTCTTGAGGTTTGGAAGGAAATCGATCGGAAAAATGGGAAGATGTGTTTGATACCGTTCATTACAAATGCGGATGAATGTCTCATAAGACGACTTGATGTCATATTTTGCCAACCGTGTCTGATATTCATCTGATATCTTCACTTTCAATTCTGGTGCAAGTGTGTCAGCAAAATTGAGAGATGAAAATGCCGATGCTAATGTTTCGATCATGTATACATACAGGTAACCGTTTTTGCCTGTTGCGGAGCCTTCGATAATCCATCGTACGTTCTGATCGTCCAGAATATGCTGGAGCGAATCACGAATACTGTTGAGATGGGCGAGTGAATTTCGGCATTGATTTAAAATAGGGGTGATAGCTGAATCAAGCGAACCGATGTTCCACTCGGCCCGCGGTAATGAATCGAGTATCATCTTAAAGTTCGGCTTAAACCCATCCATAAGGGCAATACGTGAATTCAAATCTATTTGTGCATTTGTAGCTGCTGCTTGGAACGACAAAGAAGTTTCGTTATGAAAACTATCGAAACATTGAGTGCGCTTTTTCTTTGACTCTTCGTATTGAGGGAAAATCTGCAAGTTTTTGTTCCCCAGAATCTGCTCATAGAATCCAATAGCTGATTTGAATTGTTTCGCAGATGTCGCGGTTTTGGCTTCCTTCGTAAGATCGGTGATTGTCGTATACCCAGGCCATAGTTCCTGCGGTACTACGTACTCTGCCTGATTCATTACTTCATCGACCGGATATTGGAACGAAAAGGGAAGGTTGAATTTGAACGTCTTTGAGAATCCAAGCACCATGACATTGTTTCCCCCCTTGATCAAGTCACTCTTCCATGCAATGGAAATTTTATTTCCGTCTTGATTAATATTGATTTTAGAAATCTCTTCCTTTGCAAAATCCTCATCAAGCTTCCAATCTTCTAAAGGTGTCACAAGAAAGTAGAAGTACTCCCCACTGTTAACGCTGTCGCTTGTTAATGGTTGTTGGCGATTTTGATTCGAGAGTTCGATCTTCAGTGTGCGAGGGCCGCCCATACCTAAGAAACCGGATTTTTCTTTAATCTTTAGTTGAACAGAAGGTGCCTGAGCATTGAGAATCGTCGCAACGCAAAGGATGCCAGAGAGCAAGGACAAGAATCTGATGTTCATTTGAAACCTCGGACAGTCAAAGTGCATATGAAATATTGAATGAATATAGAAAAACAGTGCCGCAGATGCAATGATTCACATACGGGAACTTCTTGAATTCCACCACATTTTTTGGTACCTATTATAGGTATTGAGTGCAGATAGTATTTCTTGCCCGTCCCGCATCGAAGTGGGACGGATTGTTTTTGAAAGGACATTCTCTTGGATTCTCTTTATGTATTACCGATTCTTTTTTTTTCCATTGTAGTACATGAAGTAGCGCATGGGTGGATGGCGCTGCGTCTGGGCGACACCACAGCTCGTGATGCCGGCCGGTTAACATTTAATCCGATTCCCCATATTGACCCAATTGGGTCTATTGCAATTCCATTGTTATCGTATATCTCTGCTGGATCTGTGTTTATTGCATGGGCAAAACCGGTACCAGTCAATCCGGCTCATTTTCGTAATTTTCACCGGGATGATATTCTTGTCTCCATTGCGGGTCCGTTGTCTAATTTATTGATGGCATGCTTTTGTTCGATTTTTTATATTCTTTCAGTGCATATTCTTGGTTCAATGATGTTGGCCGAAAGTGATCTTCAACGTGAAATGGCAACATTTGTGATTCGCATGTTTGCCGCCGGTATCACGCTGAATATTTTTCTTGCGATCTTTAATCTGATTCCCGTCCCACCGTTAGATGGCTCGCATGTATTATCATCGCTGCTTCCGGAAAAAATAGGCGAGCAGTTTCGGCAAATCGGATTCTTCGGAATCCTTATTGTTATTATGCTGATGCGAATAGCGCCGTTCCAACATGCGGTTTTTTCTATTGTACTCACACTGCGCATGCCATTAGACATACTTATTGGGTTGCTTACATAAATGAGGAATAGAAATAGATATATCACTATGCTTTCTTATCAATCGAAAATCTCAAATCGGACATGAATTATATAACATATAAAGAAAACGCTCTCACATGTGAAGACATTCCTCTAAAAGAATTAGCGGAAGAGTACGGTACGCCATTATACGTTTATAGCAAGAACCAAATCACGGAGAATTATCGATCACTCCGCGGCGCGCTGGGAGAAACGAATCACCTCGTGTGTTATGCACTGAAGGCGAATGCGAATCATTCTATTTTAAAATTACTTGCTGCTGAAGGCGCTGGTGCGGATGTAGTGTCTGTCGGGGAGTTGCATCTTGCGTTAAAAGCCGGGTTTACCCAGGACAAAATTGTCTTTGCAGGTGTGGGGAAACGAGAAGATGAAATCGAATACGCATTGAAGCAGAACATTTTTTCCTTCAACGTTGAGTCGGTAGCAGAACTGCATACGATCTCACGTGCAGCGCTTCGAATGGGAAAGAAAACCCGCATTGCGCTTCGCATCAATCCAGATATTGATGCACAAAGCCATCCCTACATTACCACGGGTCTACAATCAACTAAATTTGGCATCGAAGCATCAAAGGCATTCGAGGTATTTCAGTATGCAGCCTCGTTATCATCGCTGGAACTGGTTGGAATTCATACTCACATTGGATCACAAATTACGAAAGTGGAACCGTTTGTAGCAACGGCGAACTATGTGGTCGGATTGATCGAAAAATTGCGTTCAGCCGGCATCAATTTGACGCATATTGATTTTGGCGGCGGTTTTGGAGTTCCGTACGCTGGTGTTGTTTCCCATGAGGCGCTGCCGCAAGGGGAGGAAGCAGACATGTCTGTGCCTTCTCCGGCAGAATTTCTCGCAGCAGTGTTACCCATTCTTCAGTCAGCCGATTGTTCTATCTGGATTGAGCCGGGACGTTCGATTATAGCAAATGCCGGCGTCTTGATTACACGTGTGATTTCTGTTAAAGAAAATTCAACGAAGAAATTTGTCATTATTGATAGTGGTATGAACGACTTGCTTAGACCCAGCCTTTATCAGGCGTACCATCAAATTGTACCGCTTTCCATTGATACGTACGAACAAGAAAAGGTTGATATTGTTGGCCCGATCTGTGAAAGCAGTGACTTCTTTGCCCATGATCGGATGCTGGCAAAAACAAATGCAGGGGATTATCTTGCAGTGCTCACTACAGGAGCGTATGGTTTTGTATTAAGTTCCAATTACAATGGTCGACCTCGTCCCGCTGAAATTCTTGTGAACAGAGATCGTGTACGGATCATCCGTCCCCGCCAAACCCTGGAAGATTTAGTATAATATTTTTTAGGATTGTTTTGACTGTGTCATGGCGGCCAAATATTCTGGTCGTTCTTCAAATTTTCGGAGAAGAGTTCTGACACAGCATGATCTTCATTTATCAATACTGAGAAAGAGTATATTTATGAAGATTATCTTCATCACTGCAGGGATGTTTTTTTTTCCGTGTTTCTCTGCAGCGCTCCATCAACAAGCGAGTGATTCAACAGGATGGGATCGGGTTCCGATCATTCTTCAATCCATCATTCCTCCGCAGTTTCCCGCCAAGGATTTTCTTCTCACGTCATCCGGTGCGGTCGGCGATGGTACTACAGACTGTACCAACGCATTTGCGACTGCAATCGATTCATGTTCAAAGTCAGGTGGCGGAAGAGTGGTCGTACCTGCAGGGACATATCTCACTGGAGCGATTCATCTTCAAAGCGATGTAAATCTGTATGTTGCAGCAGGTGCGACCATTAAATTCTTAACGGATCCTGCAAAATACCTGCCTGTTGTCTACACTCGATTTCAGGGTGAAGAATGCATGAATTATTCTCCTCTCATCTATTCATACGGGCAGCAAAATATTGCTGTCACAGGGGCAGGCATGCTTGATGGACAGGCGACAAGCGGCAATTGGTGGGCATGGAAGAATCCGAGCGACGCTGATTCCTATACACTTGATTCCATGGCAACATTAAATACGCCGGTGGCACAACGTATCTTCGGCACAGGACATTATCTGCGTCCGACATTTTTCCAGCCTTATCAATGCAACAATATTCTCGTGCAGGGTGTAACGTTTAAAGATTCACCTATGTGGTTTTTGAATCCCGTTTTATGTAATAATGTTTCCATCTTGGATGTCACCATTATAGCAAATTCCGGCGATTCGAGGCCGAATACAGACGGTTGTGACCCCGAATGCTGTACCAATGTGCTGATAAAAGGATGTTCCTTCAACACAGGTGATGATTGCATCGCCATTAAATCCGGCAAAAAGGCAGACGGCCGCAGAGTCAATGTCCCTTCTTCAAATATTGTTATTCAAAATTGTAGGATGCAGGACGGCCATGGCGGCATCACCGTCGGCAGCGAGATGACGGGCGGTGTGCGGAATGTATTTGCTGAACACGATACTATGAATAGCCCCAATCTTCAATATGGAATGCGTTTTAAAACTAATACAAGTAGGGGCGGTTTTATCGAAAATATTTATGCCCGCAATATTTACATAAATCAAGTATCGACAGACGCAATCTACGCTACATCTACTTATAGCATATCCGGCGAGTATCCATCAGTCGGCACTTATATTCCAGTGATGGATAATTTTTATATTGATAGCATGAAATGCAACAAAGCATCAAATGCGCTGTCTATGGATGGATTGCCAAGCTCTCATATCTCAAACGTAGTGCTCACAAACAGCATATTTACAAATATCACGAATCAAACCAACCATGCCAGCTATGTTGACGGCCTGTCATATGTGAATGTGAGCATCAACGGGAATATTCTCACCTCGGCCGATGAGAAGTCCGGACAGAACGAACTTCCCGGCCAATTTCTCCTGCGGCAGAACTATCCGAATCCGTTTAATCCATCGACGAAGATCAACTATCAGCTTCCTGAAGCCAGTCACGTGACGCTGAGGATATATGATATTATGGGACGCGAAGTGGCTGTGCTGGTAGATGGGAATAAGGGAGCCGGGTATTATACGGCAGTCTTCGATGGTGCGAGATTGGCGAGCGGAGTGTACTTCACGCGGTTGATAGTGCAGCCGCAAGACAGTAAGCAGTTTGTCAAAGTGAAAAAGATGCTGCTTATCAAATAAGGATGAATCATACTATCAGAACATGCAAACGCCCTCCTTTTGAGGGCGTTGCTGTTTATGATACAATTCTGGATTTCTATCTCTTCCAAACAAAATACACCGGAATACCTAACAGCATAATTCCCAATCCCAGCCAGGTGTACTACGGCTTAAAGATAGGCAGATCAGTTGAGATGGCTGAGGTAAGTAAAATATAAACTGCCGGAATAACCGGCAGAAATAACCGTAGATTAGCGACTCATTCCGCACTTCACCGAAATTCGATTAACATTTAAAGAAACGTACTGTATCCTTGTGCAGAAATAGAGCACAGAGCTAGGTTGATTTTCCGAAAAGGATGAAACAACATGCTATCGAAAAGGTTCATTACACCCATAGTTTTCTTCTTCTTCATTCCAATAGCTGCTTTCGGTCAGAAAAAAGGATCTGTGATTGCTGGTGTCGTTCAGGATGAAAACGGATCGCCGCTTGGAATGGTGAATGTACAGATTGTTGGCACAGCAGATGGCGATGCTACGGATTCAAAAGGGAAGTTCATTTTCAAAACGGGCAAGCTTGGAGAAAACGTCGTTCGAGCATCGTTGATAGGTTATGAGCAGAAGAATCTCAAGTTAGTATTGTCAGAAGAAGATTCCTTGTTCCTCAAGATAGAAATGAACGAATCATCCGTGAAATTGAGCGATGTTGTTATAGCTGGAAGCGCATTCACAACAGGTGATGAGCCAAAAGCATTGACGCTTCGCTCACTTGATGTCTATACGACACCCGGAGCGGCGGCTGACATTTTTCGAGCAATCCAAACATTTCCCGGAGTAGTCGCAGTCGATGAGGGCTCCGGGCTTTTTGTGCGTGGTGGAGATGTCGGCGAAACAACAATCCTTCTTGATCAAGCAACAGTGGTGCATCCTTACAAATTTGAATCGCCAACGGGCGGTTATTTCGGTACCATACCTCCGTTTCTTGTCGGTGGGACCCTCTTTTCGTCGGGGGGATTTTCTGCGCGCTATGGTAATGCACTCTCAGGAGTGTTAGCGATGGAAAGTTTGAATATGCCATCGAAGCTGACTTCTTCGGTTGGCATCGGGCTTGCTGCTGGATCTCTTGCTGCAAGTATTCCAATTATTTCCAACACACTCGGGATTCGAATCTCGGGGAATAAAAGTTTTACAGATGCGATGTTTCGAATGAATGGTTCCCTTAATCGATTCACAACTCCACCTGATGGCATGGACGGCAATCTGAGTGTAATCTGGAAATATTCGCCTACAGCCCAAATAAAGTTTTTCAATTTTATCAACACCGATCGAATTGGCGTTCGGGTGGATGAGCCTTCGTTTGCAGGCGTGTACGAATCGCAAGAGACGAATTGGTTCCATAATCTTCAATGGAGCGAAGCAACGGAGCAATGGCTCCTGAAAGGAAGTCTCTCCATCAATCGGTTCATCACCGAACAAGACCTTGGCAGTTTGCATCTGAAACCTTCAGACATAACGTACAAAGCCCGCTTTGATGCAGAAGCTAATCTGGATGATGACCATCGATTGTCATTTGGAGCTGAGAGTGAAAAAATGATTAATCGATATGAGGGAACCGTGCCCCAAAATCAATTCGTGCTTGATCCTCATGGAAGCGTTTATGTCCTTGATGAGAATTATGCTTCGACGAGAGTTGGCATGTTCTCAGAAATGGAATTAACATTAGCGCGAAAATTAATGGCAAGCATTGGGGTCAGAAGCGATTATTATGATTTATCAAAAGAGTGCGTTGTCGATCCGCGGATCTCTCTTCGCTACAATATATCAAATGAAATGCATATACAAACAAGTTGGGGGCTCTATCATCAATTTGCTCAACCGTACTTGTACAATCGCGTAAATGGAAATCCTCATTTGTACGCACAATCTGCTCAGCACCTTACGGCAGGGACCGAATACTCTACAGAACTGTTTATGTGTCGAATTGAAGTGTACTCCAAGACATATTCTCATCTTGTTCTCGAATCTTCGTCATCGAATTATGCAAATCTGGGTGACGGTGTCGCGAATGGATTGGACTTCTTTTTAAAGTATGGAGGATTTTTGAGAACTCCGGTGAGTGGGTGGATTTCGTACAGTTATTTACATTCTTGCCGCTTACAAGCTCGCGATCTCGTAAAAAATATTATATATGAAGAAGCTCCATCGTCATTTGACATTACCCATAACCTCACGGTAGTTGGCAAAATTCAACTGATTCAATTTCTAAGTTGTGGATTGACATTCCATTATGCGACGGGAATACCGGTCACTCCCATCGTGGGTGCAATTCAACCAGCAGGCACTGCGTATTTTGAGCCTATTCAAGGTTTAGTGAATTCAGAGCGGATGCCGGATTTTATTCGTTTGGATGCGAATCTTGGATATTTCCTTCCGTTCGGTGATTTGAACTCAATGACCTTCTACTTCGCCATCTCTAATTTATTGGATCGAGCTAACCCTGTCGGCTATAACTATTCTGCTGATTATTCTCGGAGGTATCTTATGACGACAGACTATCGGCGTTCTGTCTACTTTGGAGTTGTAATCTCATTTGGCTCATACGGTTTGGATAATTAACAAGTCTATCAATTCATACAAGGAGTGCAGTAATGCAAACAACACGATTGAACATCCTCATAAGTTGTATGGTTCTTTTCCTAGTGGTGAATGGTTTTAACCAGCCCCAGAATGCAGCACAGGGAATATCTGAAGCGAAAAGATTCATACAACAAGGTTCTAATACAGCTTCAAAGGAAAAATTTGAACAAGCCCAAAATATCCTCACCAAGTTTGTATCTCAGGGTGATCATCAAGCGCTCGCAGAGTATTACCTCGGGTATATAGAGTATCAATTGGCTGTCGCAGTATATCGAATGGATAAAGAGAACGCACCTTCCTGTCTCGATAGTGCAGTTGCGCATCTCGAAAGGGCAATTGAGAAAAACGATAGCCTTGCTGAAGCACATGCGCTGCTCTCAAGCTGCTACGGCATGCAGATTTCTTTTTCTCCATTGAGCGGGATCTGGCGCGGGCCAAAGTCAGGATCTGAAATGAGTAAAGCAAAAACGCTTTCCCCGAAAAATCCAAGAGTAGCTTTGCTCGGCGCGATAGGTACGTATAATACGCCGGCGTTGTTTGGAGGTGGGAAAGAAAAAGGTTTTGAAGTATTAAAGGAAGCAACGGAACTTTTTAATCAATGGAAAACAGTAGATTCTCTCCAACCGGATTGGGGAAGAGAACAGGTATATGCCTGGATGGGTATTGCCCATCTTGATAGAAAAGAGACAATCCTTGCGCGCAAGGCATTTGAGAAAGCATTGGAAATAAATCCGGACTATGGATGGGTGAAGTATGTCCTTATGAAAAAAGTGACATCCGAGTCAGAATCAAAATAATTACATGCTCACTCCAAACAAGAAAAGATTGCATGATTATGAACGACAGAAGAAAAACAGCGATAATTTTAGGCACTCTATCATTATTTATGTTCATTCCGATAGCACAAAATGTGTTGATTGGATTCAAAATTCCGTTTTTCCAAAACTTAGGATTAACCTTTATCTTCATAACGAATGGAAGAAATATTGAACAGCGTATTGTTGCACATGTGCTGAATAATTTAGTAATTGAACCATAGCTTCTGTTGTCTTCAGTCTCAGGTGAGCGGAAAAAGTAAGAAACAATAAATACTCGATGACAAAAATTCGAAATTCCTCTTTTCAGTCGATCGCGGGAGAATTCCTGCAGCCACGCATCACAAAACGCGGTGTAGGAATTGTTGTAGCTCTCTGGTTTACCTACTCATTGCTCGCTGCATTTCCATTAATGGAGTCTTACCAGACCTCCTTTGGACAGGCGGTGTACTGGCAGATATGCCAAAGCATGGTGATGTTCATATTGAGTATTCCAATCTGGTTCCTCGTCATTCGTTGGATGTATTCTGTACGATGGTACTGGAAGGGATGTGCGCATCTCGTTCTCGCGCCGATGTATGCCGTGTTAAACTACGGATATCTGTATTCTATGGTTCTCTGGTTCGGCAGCGAGGCAAGCGCTGAACCGTTGAGAAAAAGCGCAGGATGGCTTATCTATTATAATTTTCTGATTTATCTCCTGCAATTCGCTCTCTATCATGGGTACGAAATCCTGAAACAATTACGCGTGAAAGAAAAATTAGCCTTGGAGTTATTGGCTCTTCGGACAGAACAAGAGCTTGCTTCATTGAAAGCACAGATCAATCCTCATTTTCTCTTCAACACGCTCAATAGCATCAGTGCGATGGCGACAACTGATGCCGAAGAAACACGCACAATGCTCGCACAGCTTGGCGATCTGCTTCGATATGCTATGGAAAGTTCAAAGAAGAATTTCGTCCCTTTGAAAGATGAACTTCAGTTTGTTCAAGACTATATTGCACTGGAATCAAAAAGATTGGAAGAGAGGTTGACGACGAATTTTCAGATCGATCAATCCCTTGTTTCGTTTTTGGTGCCTCCGATGATTCTCCAACCGTTGGTTGAAAATGCAATCAAACATGGAATCGCGCCTGCCGAGGAAGGGGGAAGCGTTTATATTCGAATTCAAAAGGAAAAAGAAGGAATTACTTTCCGTATTTCCAACACAGGCATTGGTCTTTCTTCCTCTGATCCGTTAACAACTGCCAATGGGGTTGGTTTGAAAAATACAGATGCCCGACTCCGAAAAATGTATGGTGAATCTGCTCGGCTGAAAATTCAATCAATAAATGATGCTGGATGTGAAGTTGCTTTCGTACTGCCATTGAAATGAAGGCTATAAGTACTACAATATTAGTGGATGACGAACCTTTAGCACGCAAACTTCTGAAGGAATACCTTCGGGATTTTCCCGAAATTACAATCGTTGGAGAGTGCGGGAATGGAAGACAAGCTGTCAAGGCGATCAATGAAAACAAACCGGACCTGGTGTTTCTCGATATTCGCATGCCCGGCATGGATGGATTTGAAGTTTTAGAAAATCTCAGACATATACCTCGCATAATTTTTTCAACGGCATACGGCGATTATGCACTGAAGGCGTTTGAAGCCAATGCAGTCGATTATCTGCTCAAACCGTATGATCGAAAAAGATTTGCCCGGGCAGTTCAGAAAGCAATGGAGCGAAATATCAAATCAAATGATGAGATTGAACGGATTGCCCGAGTTTTACAGCTGTCAAAAGAAACCGAAGGATATCCAACCCGTATTTTTGTTCGCGTCGGCAGAAAGATTGTATCAGTTCAAGTTGGAGATATTGTTTGGATCGAAGCTGAGGGGGACTATACACGGCTGCATGCGAACAACGGTACACATCTTTGTAATTTAGCTATGAACACACTTGAAGAAAAATTAAATCCCTCCGGCTTTTTACGTGTGCACCGTTCATATATGATTGCAAAGGATTCCATAGAACACCTTGCTGGCGATGGCGAAGGAGGTTTTATTGCAGTGCTGAAAAATAAAACCAGGGTGAAAGTTAGCAGAACATATGCAGCAAAGATTCGGGATGTTATCTGGTAATTCGTTCTTTCGCTAGTATCGCTCCAGTTCTTATACAGACGTTGGCGACTTCTTCCACACAAAATACACCGGAATACCTAACAGCACAATCCCCAATCCCGGCCAGGTGTACTGAGGTTTAAAAATGAGCAAATCAATCGAAATAGCAGCAGCGAGGAAAATGTAAATTATCGGTATGATTGGATAACCAAACGCTCTGTACGGCCGTTCTGCATTCGGTTGTTTCTTTCTCAAAATAAAAATTCCTATCACTGTCAAAATATAAAACAGCAGTACAACGAAGACGACATAATCGAGCAGGTCTCCGTACGTTCCGGAAATACACAAAAGACATGTCCAGACACATTGTACTACCAGTGCCGTGCCTGGGACAGATTTGTTGTTCAATATGCCAGCGCTTTTAAAGAACAATCCATCCTTTGCCATGGCATAATACACGCGCGCACCTGCGAGTATTAATCCGTTATTGCACCCGAAGGTTGATATCATGATCATCACGGCCATAATAATTGCAGCACTCTCGCCGAAAATGACAGAAGCGGCTGCAGTACCGACTCGGTCGCTCATGGCAAATTGAATTCCTCGTCCTGTCGCATCCGCCGCTTCAGGCGAACCGGTCAAAGGCAGAACCAACAGATACCCGATATTTACGAGAATGTAAATGAGAATGACCGCTCCTGTTCCCAGTGCAAGACTTAACGGAATGTTGCGGTTTGGATTTGTGACTTCTCCTGCAGTGAATGTTATGTTATTCCACGCATCAGCGGAGAAAAGAGATCCAACCATTGCTACGCCGATGGCGGAGAGAAGCATCATACCGGAGAGTGGTGAGATAGAAAGAATCTGGCCATCTGCTACTTGTGTCCATGTCGCACTCCAAAAGTTGCCGAAGTTTGCAGCGATGGCAGAGGTGTTTTGACCAACGAACAATGCGAGAAAAACAAATCCAAGAAGAGCGATGATTTTTGTAAATGTGAAAATGTTCTGAACAATTTTTCCTTCCTGCAACCCTCGCATGTTCACAGATGTCAAGAGAATGACGCTCAGAATTGCAAGAATTTGTGCTGCAGTAATTTGAAACTTGCCGACGGAAAAAAGAATGTTCTTTTCACTAAACCAGGGAATGAGAACACCCGTAAATTTTGCAAAGGCTACCGCTACTGCAGCGATTGTTCCTGTTTGAATAACCAGGAACAATGCCCATCCATAAAGAAATGCAATGAAAGGATTGTATGCTTCACGGAGATAGGCATACTGTCCGCCGACGTGAGGCATCATACCGGCAAGCTCGCCATAGCTGAGTGCGGCAATCATCGTCATCACACCGGTGATCAGCCAAACCAAGAGCAGATATCCCGGTGCTCCGACAATACGTCCGATATCCGCACTGACGATGAAAATTCCTGAGC
>PLMS01000098.1 GCA_003142575.1 Ignavibacteriota bacterium | reverse complement strand
CAATTTTTGTACCGGCAACATCCCATGTCTGCCCTACCAATCGACGGCAGGCATCCTTTACGACAGCAAAAGCTTCCGGAAGGATTTCATTCAACACTTCCTCAATTTGCTCGTCAAGCTGCTTGTTGAGTTCATCTATCTTTGTATAGAGACCTTCACGTTCTTCAAATGATTCTGACTGCTTCAGTGTTTCTTTCGCCTGAACAATCTCATCTTCAGTGGTTTTAATGTACTCTTGAATTCTCTGGCGAAATTCTGTTGTTTTGTTACGAAGTTCTTCATCAGTAAGTGCTTCTAACGAAGCCATGTGTTGATTGATCTCCTCAACCATGGGATAGAGATCTTGCACATCACGTTCGTGCTTTGAACCGAAGAGATTTTTGAGGAATTGTAGCATACTTTTACCTTGATAATTACACAAGTTTCGGTGAAAATATACCCTTTTTTCGATGAGATTGCAATGTAAGCAAATCAATATACTTAAGGATTAGCAACAAGGGTCATCCCCAAAAAGCGTTCTCTTGGAAATATTTTAGAATCGAACATCTAATTGCATACTCAATAGTGATTGAGTATTCCCTTCGATTTCATCAAGACCAGAACCAATAGACGTAACGCCATCTTTGACAGTCCGAGAATATTTTGCAGCGATATCGGCTTTTAAAAAGAGGTTATATTTGAGGATAAGATACCATCGTAAGCCGCGGCCATACAGTGCCGGATTGGATGATGAACGTGGAAGGTCGTCTTCGTATTCATACATCCGCGAATCATATGAATCCGTCTCGAAGAGAGCAACCCTCGCTCGAAGTGCCAGTGAGCGTAACAATGTACATTGAATAGTTTGTGAGAGCAGTAAACTTTGTTCCGATTTCTTCATCCCGGCGTACGTTACTTTTGCCCACTCTATTCTGTTCGCTAAACGAACAGAAGATGACGAGATCAATTCGCTCGTCAGTCGATAATTTTCCTGAACGCGAGGATTAATTTGTTTCATCATCCTGCCGTACAAATCGTACTCATCTATTGTAGATGGTAATTCTTTTCTCTTGAAGCGAAACGCAAGTTCGTACGTATTAGTTATTTGACATTCTGTAAGCACAAGGAAATCGTTGCCGTGTGATGAAGCGGGGATAAACTGAGTGGGTTGAGGATGATCAAATTGATCGTAGTACGTTGAGATCCGAACCCATTTAATCGGTTGTAACCTGAGTCCAACGTACACACCATTTTCGTTCTGAACATCCCTGCCGGATTCACCAAATGCATTTCCGTGAATGCTCTGAAATTCGGATGGATATTTTCTTGCTACCAATGAAAGTGAAATCGGCGTTATCGGTTCATAGGTCATACCGCCAATCATCGCAATTTCATGTGACCGATCCACAGCAAGTTCTGTGGACAGATCAATCTTTCGGTTCGTGTACGAAATATCCATTCCCTGCATCCATAGCTGAGGAGTCGTCTCACCATTTCCATTTTTCAGTATTAAAGGATTTTTAAAATGTGTACGATAAGCCGTTCCGCCGAGCTTTAATCCTTCAAAAAGATGTGCAACCGCACGACAGCCGATCATGGTCTCGCGAGTCGATTTCTGTTTGTGTAATTCATTCTCTGTTCGGAACAATCCGCTTTGGTCGATACTGGATATTTGACCGAGTGAATCTATCGTCGCATTGATCGATTTATTCGAATAGAACATCTGGACCTGTATAGAACTGAATTCCAGAGACGCTGCGATTCCCTGATAGAAAGAATTTTCATCAGTTGAGAGGTATGGATGAATTCCGCTGCCATTTTTGCGTGTAGGAGCAATAACGTCGCTCCCTTTTGAAAATGCAGATGCACGCCAGAAGATTAATCCCTCGGCTGCCTCGACTTGATAATTACCAATAATCAACTGTGTTGAGAATGCTGGTACAGATATGCATCCAAAACCGCTTGAAAAACCTGTGAGGCTTCGTTCACCAGGATCTTTTTTCGTTAAGGCTCCAACCTCTAGTGTCGATATTGCTGAAGTCAGCGGAGATTCTTTGTCGCCGACCGATAAGCGGAATTTATTGAGAATTTTCATTGGCGAGCCTGGATATGCATTATTCACAAATCCTTTTCGTTTTTCTATTTCGGTCGACACTCTGCTGAGGAACACTCCTGCCATGTTTGATCTTTCCTTCATCTTCCTTATCCTCACATACGGTCGAATGAAAGAAAGCATTTCCGGTGTTACACCCTCGATGGTTATCAGTTCATCCGTCGAAGTAAATGGTGTGATCTTTCGTCTTGCAACAATTCGAGTGGCGACCACATTTGTCATGGCAGGGATACGATGAAGTTCCTCTACTGGCGCCGTGTTCAGATTGAGTGGAGTATCTTCAAGCTGTGCAGTTTCGTCAACGGCCGAAGAATTTTCTTCATCTTCAGTTCCTGTCTCAAATAGTTTTTCCCATGGAACATCTTCTGAAACTTTCAAAGTATCCACCGATTGCAACTCTTGTGCACCGAGTGCAACCGAGACACCAAAGATCAAGAAATAAAAGAATGAGCGACGCATGCTTTATTAATCGTCGAGTTTGAATGATATTTCGATCTGATGAGTCCAGCCAAGATCAAGGTGACTATAGCCAGCGTATCCAAATTCAAAAAAAGAATATTTCACAGTAATTCCTGCTGAATACTTCTCCGGATTATTCGCCACTCCTGCATGAAACGCCAGCACGTCAAACACTATTTGTTCCATACCCCATTTTATACTTGCAGGATAACGGATATCTTTTTCCATCTCCAGCGATAACAGCAAATCATCAAGCGGAGACCAGCATGCGCCGAGAGCAAATAGTTGTGGAATTTTCTCACCCAGCTTTCCAACAGTTGCCCCCATCATGTTGTTGAAATTGAAACCAACCTTTACACTCTTGAGGGCATATGCAAGAATCCCTCCATTGAGTATGACATTTTGTGTACTGCCATATCGGGCAATATCGAGACGATCAAGATTAAGACTTAATCCTCCTGAAATGTTTTGATCAAGCTTTAAGGCGAACGCCATTCCAACTTCGGTTTCCTTATATAAATCAAAACCGAATTTCTCCGCTTTCAATGCAAACGTAGCAAAGGAGAATGGCACAGCCGCTGCAAGAGCTGTTGTCCGCAATTCAGGTAAGCCGAATTGATTAGGAATGATAAAAGCAGAGCATTCAATACCTGTGACTTGAGTGAGACCGGCTGGATTGTAATTGATTGCCCAAAGATTATCCGAGACTGCGACGAAGGCATTCGCCATCCCAATCGCCTTTGTGCCTCGACCATTATTTTCTATTGAATGAAGATAGGAAGTGCCCGCCAGCAAGTAGATAAGGCATACCGCACCTATCCTTTTCCCTTGCTGAGACAGTAGAAATTGGCTATATTTCCTGTGTACATACATGGAATGAGTCCCCTATGAAGCGAATATTTGTTTTTTTGTTCACTCTCCTGCTCATCATAACACCCTTTCTTGTCTCACAAGAGCTCGACTGTAAAGTGACAATCAATATTGAAAGCATTCAATCTTCTCAGCGAGATTATCTGCGCAATTTTACATCTGACATTGAACACTACTTGAACAACACACGTTTCACCAATGAAGATCTCAATGGAGAAAAAATCTCCTGCAATATGGAAATCTTCTTCAAGAGCGGGACAAGCGATAATCACTATCAGGTACAAGTTGTCATCGCCAGTCAGCGTCCTGTATATATCAAAGATGAAGTATCAAATCGCACATCGCCTATTTTAAGAATATTGGATGCCAATTGGGAATTCAACTACATGCCCAACCAACGGATGAATCATGATGAAATGATTTTCGATCCGTTAACCGGTTTTCTTGATTTTTATGCGTATCTCATTATTGGATACGATCTGGAAACATATATCCCCATGTCCGGAAATTCATGCTTTCAAAAAGCGTTAAATATTGTCCGACTTGCAGCGAACTCCGCCGCAGGGACCGACTGGAAACAAACTTCTGCCAGTTACAGCAAGTTCGGCATTTCGGATGAATTAACGAATATGAAATATGATTCTTTCCGTAGTGCGTTCAATAACTACCATTATGACGGAATTGATTTGCTCGCTACGGAACAGAAAAAGGCGCAAGACAATATACTCAATGCACTTGAATCTATCAACGATGTTCGAAATCGGCAAAATCGTAACAGCGTCATTGTGAAACAGTTTTTTGATACAAAATTCAGAGAAATCGCAGAAGCATTCCAGACCTACCCTGACCGTAGTGTCTATGATAGACTCTCCAACTATGACGAAGAGCATCGATCCACGTACCAGGAAGCGAAGACAAAACCTTAAAATTCTATGTTGTTATCGTATAATCCGAACGGACTGTATGGTATCACCGATTTGCAGACTGTCGGCAACCTCCATTCCTTCCACCACTTTCGCGAAGATCGTGTAGCGTCCATCAAGATGCGGTGTAGAAATATGCGTAATGAAGAATTGACATCCTTCCGTGTCTTTTCCTGCACGTGCCATACCACAGCTCCCGCGTTTATAATTTACTAACGACACTTCTGTACGCATCGTATATCCGGGTCCACCCCAGCCGTCACCTCGGGGATCTCCTCCTTGGACTACGAAGTCCGGAACAACGCGATGAAAACACAAACCATCATAAAAATTGTTCTTGATCAATTTCACGAAGTTTAACACCGTGAACGGTGCATGCTCTTTCATCAATTCTATAATGATGACACCTTTATTGGTAGTAATACGAACTTTTTGGTCCGGTAGAATGCTTTCGAGAAGATTCCAGTCTTCTTCTGTTCTCTTGGGAATTGTATACTGTGCCAACCGAGCTGAATAATTCCTGCCAGTCATTCGATGCAATGATGCAGCAGCTTCCGCGGCAACTGCAGGATTTGGATCTGATAATACATTTTCAAGAAACGGAACGGAGCGAAGGGTGTCCATAACCTCTAATGCCTGAATGATCGACTTCTTTGCTTCTGTATCGCCAGGATTCTTGAGACTATCAAATGCCATCATGAATGCGCCGATGATCTTGTCGTTAAGTCCATGGTCTTTATTGTTTTTCCATACAAGAGTATCGACAAAGAGATTTGCTATGACGGTAGTGAGACCTATATCTCTCTTCGCCAGTGCAATGCTCGCATTCTCGAAAACGTTGTGAAGCAAATTGATTTCGGCCGTTGAATCGAAGGCAAGACTTTTATTCGCAACCGAAATAAGCATTGGTTTCACAAAATCCCATGCTGCCATTGCCACTCGTACTGATTTATGATTGAGATGAGCGAGGAGAATATTCAAATGCTCGCGAGTGATCTGTTGTGCAATTCCTTCAAGCAGTTTCGCCTTCAGTCGCGATGTCACCTGTGTGTCGGCAATCCAACTATGGAATTGATTCAACTCATCCGGAAAATGTTTCCCCAACGTTACAAGAGCTTCTCCGCGTACTGTTTCGTTTTCTCCCGACTGCACGCCGGCATATCGGCATATCATCTGCCGTATCGAATCGACTTCGACCGACTGACTCATAAGTTTCGACGGCATCGTTGCAAGCGCTTGCAATGCTGAGATCTTTACTTGATCATTCTTCATTCCAAGATATTGAGAATACTTCATGAAAACATTTGTATCCGTTACAGCCAGTGAAGTACGCGCACGAACAATCTGCACCCATACGTGCCAATCATTCGTCTTTTGTTCTGTCTGTTCTAATGCATCTAAGATTTCTAGAGCATCTTTCGACTTTGATCGTGACAACAGCGTTGCCAAATGCATCCGAATCATTGGATCAGAATCTTTCGCTAATTGAATAAGTCTGTCCTTTTCTTTAGAGATTTCCAAATCAATGAATTCATGCGGCGCAGACCTCCATAGTGCAAAGAGCGCAGCAGAACGGACTTCCGGTGATTTGTTCTCTGTTAAATCGAAACATTTCACGATGGATCGTTCTGTTTTGATTTGGCGAATTGCAAATCGAGCAATGCACAATGCAATATCTTCCACCGGAAATAATCTTGGTTTCATCGCATCAAGATTGAGAACTGAATCTAAACTTCGTGATGAACTGCTCTTTCCAATCGCCTCTAATATTCGTGAAAGAACCATCGCATCTTCTTCGTTCGAGACAGCAGAAAGCAATGCTTCATCCGCTTGCTGGGAACCAATCTGCCCCAATGCGAACGCAGCCGCCTCACGAACTTTGGTACTGTGGTCTTTCATTGAGATCGTGAGCGCTTCAATGGTCGCGGGATTCTGAATATTTGCCAATGCAATTGCAGCCCTATATCGAAGCCTCTCATCGCTGTCTCTGAGATAAGACACCAGTTTCCCATCCCCTAACGAACGTTGATCCTGTAACTGGAGTATCTCCCGTTCCTTCGGAGAAATAACCTGAGCAAATTGAATCGAATACACACCGACGATGAGAGCAAGACAAAGAATTTTCCTCATTGTTGATTACTCCTTACTCGTTTGATGAATCTTTTTGCGAATGTTTGGACATACACAATCATAATAAAGAATAAATTTTGTAAAATATAATTACGTACCTTCGCCACCTTCATGACTCATCCAATCCGAACAGATGCATTGTATTTTCTGTCGTCACTCGCGCCACTTCTTCTTCCATGATATGTAACGCTTCTGCTATCTTCCGACCGATATATACGATATTTGCGGGCTCGTTTCGTTTTCCCCGGAAAGGAACCGGTGTCATATATGGAGAGTCCGTCTCGAGAAGAATATTATGAACTCCGATCTGTTTCACGATCTCAATGCTCTCTGATTTTTTGAATGTCACTATTCCTGGATAGGAGACATAAAATCCGAGTCCGCGCAGATATTCTGCTTCTTCTGCAGTCCCCGGGAAACAATGAAATACTCCTCGCCGAGGTGCCGTTCTAGCCTCTTTCCAATCGGGATAAGTTTTCACTGCCTCTTGGACAATTGCGAATGCATCGTGTGTCGATTCCCGTGTATGCACAACGAGCGGCAGATTTCGCCGGACAGCAATTTTTATCTGTGCTGTAAAAATTTCCCTCTGCCGATCTTTCGGAGAAAAATCATAATGGTAATCCAACCCTATCTCACCGATGGCTACCACTTTCGGATGATTGCTCAGTTCTTCAATTTCCCCAAAATCCTTATCCGTCGCTTTAGCAGCTTCATGCGGATGGACACCGATACATGCAAAAATATTCTCATGCTGCTCAGCCAGTGAGACCGCTGCCCGGCTGCTCTTCAAATCTGTTCCGGGTACGATGCAAATTTTCACACCTGCATCCTTTGCGCGAGTCAGAACGCTCTCAAGATCTCTTTCGTAATCATCATAGAAGAGGTGTGCGTGAGAATCGATATACTGGTGCATCATGGTCTGCATCCTATAAGCAATGTGTTGATGAAATAGTACGTTAATCTTTCATTTGATTCAATATGCATAATACCATAGATGCGTAATTTAACGTTGGAATTCTTGGCTCTCTTGTGTATATTTACTTCAAGTTTTAAAAAGATATGGAACCGGTGAACAAGCGATAGACAATGTGACCACAGAAGAGAAACGCGATCGACGCATATACCGACAAGCGCATGTGCGTTCACTCTTTGATTCTATTGCATATCGGTACGATTTTCTGAATCATACACTCAGTTCGGGCTTAGATATACTTTGGCGACGGCGAGCCGTTCGACTGCTCCAACAATTACATCCGAGACGAATACTCGATGTCGCTACCGGCACAGCAGATCTAGCAATCGAAACGGCTTGTCTGAATCCGGAACGAGTTATCGGTGTGGATATTTCAACGAAGATGCTTGAAATTGCCCGAGTTAAAATTATTAAGAAGAACCTTGAAGACATTATTACACTTGAATCCGGCGAAGCAGAACATCTTCGATTTGAATCCGGTTTGTTCGATGTTGTCATGACAGCATTTGGAGCACGAAATTTTGAGAATCTTGAACTTGGGCTGCGTGAATTCCACCGTGTGCTTCGCATCGGCGGAACAGTCATGATACTCGAATTTTCAAAGCCGAGTCGGTCGCCGGTGAAACAGTTCTATTCTCGATATCTCCTTCCCTTGCTGGGAGATCTTATTTCAAAGAATCGTTCGGCGTATGAGTATCTCCCGAGCACGATTACAGAATTTCCGGATGGCGAAGAATTTTGCACATGCCTGTTGAGTGCCGGGTTCTCCAATGCCACATGGTATCCGCAAACCTTCGGTATAGCATCCATCTATATGGCAGTGAAAGTGTAGACAGGCAAAGTATGAACGACAGAATTATCAGAATTGGCCATAGCCCGGATCCGGATGATGCATTTATGTTCTATGGTCTCTCGTCCGGAAAAATGTTTGTCGGCGAATTAACGATAGATATTGGAGAACGCGGCAAGAAAGCTCTTGAAACACTCTTCCGCCTCGGTGCAGAACGAAACTTGATTGCCCCTGTGGGTACTATCGAATTGTTTTAGCAATGATTGGACTCTTCAAAATATTTGACGCACACGTTCACTTCTACTCGAACTCCTTCTTTAAGTTTTTAATAAAGCAAAAGCCGAACCGAGCAGATATGAATACCGAACTGCGGAATTTAGCAGCCAAGGGGCATATTGAAATTCCCGGCGAAGATCCTGAACAGCTTGCCAAACGGTGGATCGATATCATGGACAAATGGAAGTTGGAACGGTTGATGCTCTTCGGTAGTATTCCCGGTGATGAAGAATCCGTCGTCAAGGCTGTGCAGGCATTTCCCGCTCGTTTTACCGGAATGTTTGCGGTCGATCCTAACTCAAATGTGTTGATGGAAAATGCCACCAAACGGATGAAAGAGGACAAACTCAAAGGCGTCTTGCTCTATCCTTCGTTGTACCACATTAGTGTCAACGACGAATGGCTTTATCCGCTCTACAATCTCATCCAGGAATGCAAAGGCATTATCTATGTTCACTTCGGCAAGCTCCTTATGCGTCCGCGTGACTATGCAGACATTCCCCCGATGACGGACGAAGAGTTCTCAAATCCCAAAGATCTTATTCCGGTTGCAAAAATGTTTTCCGGTATTAAGTTCATCATTCCGAATTTCGGAGCGGGAAAGCTGGCTGAGACATTATTGACCGGTCAGGAATGTAAAAACGTTTACGTTGACACTGCCGGTTCAAACTCATGGATCACCGAACACCCGGATAAACCGGATATGCGCCATGTGTTTCAGAAATTCTTAGATATCTTTACGCCAAACAGGATATTGTTCGGATCGGATTCCGGATTATTGCCCCGCGGTTACCGCTATGACATCGTGGATAATCAGTTGAAGCTGGTGCAGGAAATGCGCTTACCGATAGCTGACATTAAAAAAATATTCTACGAAAATATGGCGGGATTAGTAGATAAAGAATAAGATTTGCTCCGTTTGTTCAAAAGATGACTGTAGCAATATATTCTGCAAAGCTTTTCACTCTTCCGCAAACTTTTTTATCGCGTCGTAGTATTTCACGATCGCTTTCGCTTTGTTCTTCCCAAACGAGAGCCAATGCCACGTTGTCTCGGGATTCGGATTATCTACAGTCGGGATGCGGATGATCGGTTTGCCTTGATATTCGCCGATGACGGGTTGTATTTCTTTTTTTTCTTCTTCCATATTTTTATTCTTCTTCAGAAGATGAGTCATCATCTTCGTCTGGTAAAATAGTATGCACAAAAGTTTCTTCAAAATCTGTGTTTTCTTCTTGCTCTTGCTCT
>PLMS01000107.1 GCA_003142575.1 Ignavibacteriota bacterium | reverse complement strand
TATACCGTTAGTCAAATACAGTCTGATGCAGTGCCTACATGCTGCAGGATACACTGTCTTGTAAACCAATGCTTTATCACCATGGGAACGCTCTATAGCAAGTGCCCTACCAAGCTGAAATATGCTGTTCATCTCCGTCTCAGCGATTCTTCCGTAATCTCTGTTCCAATTTCCTGTCTGGTGTCCCCAATTACTGACGATGGAAGATAGAGATTCTCTGTTGTTGATCGCTCCAGACATCTCTCTTCTGACGTCTTCCTCGTCTATCAGAGGTGACAGTTTGACCTTACGTGTATTTCCTAGGTTCTTTATGTGTGAGTAGCTTCTGTTGATTGCTATGTCGTACATGTCCTGCTCACGTCTGGAGAGAGGTATAAAGCTGTTTGAATGCATGTAATCCAAGAAGTCATCATACACCATTTTGTTGGCTTGATTGTCGTCTAATAAGCTAGAAAGCCTTCCCCAAACAAACGATTGAAAGTAAGGTGGTATCTTCTTTATCGCTTTTTGATCGAATCCGTACTTGTTCAGTATGTACTTGTCTTGAGTCGAAAGCACAGACTCTCCCATCTGAGTAGATATGAATACTCCAGTCTGGANNCTTAAATGAGCTATACAAGTTGCTAAATCATTTGAATGATCATATATATTGCCAGTAGTGTGTAAAAATCTATTTGAAATTTCATTAGGATCTTTCACATAAAATGTGGCAATTTTAGTCTCTGTATCAAACTCTTTTACAAATGGAAATTTTTGTCCATCTTTATTCCTAATTTCAACATTAGGAGCAATTTCGTCACTATCCTTTATTAACATACTATTTTATTATTTCATTTATCAGGTTTATCAACATCTTACTCTCAAGACTCAACGATCTCTCAAAATCCTTCTTAGATTGCTCTTCTATCTTTCCTGTGACTTTCGGGTATCTGATCGGATCCTGCATCTTTGGAACTGGTCTCAGCTTTTTAAGATCTATTTTCACTTAATATAAATTTATCTTCATTTAAAAGTTCTTTATCTTTTTCTTGCTTTTCTTCATTCATTCTTTTTATAGCTTCTTCTTTCTCTCTTATTAGAGTTGAATAATCACCTATATTCAACAGATGCCATTCTCTACAGAAACTCATTATGATAAGTATTTCTTACACATTTTGAAAAAATTATCTTTCTCATAATCATAATTACTATCCTTACTTCGAAGATATTCCAAAAGATCTTTCCAAGTCAAGTTATCTTTCTTGATATTATCAAGTATCAATTTTGTCTCTCCTTTCACATCTCTCATACCTCTGAGACTAATGTGAATAGCACATTGTGAATATTCACAATACTTATCTATGATCTTTTTAAACAGTTCTTCTTTCATATCAATAGAATGGGTAGAATGTCTCACCAAACTTCTTCACTCCGGTATTGTCAAATGTTATATCGTATATTCCAAATCCAGGATTCGCCGCTATGCGTTTACCCCTCATCCACGAAGTCTGGTCTTCTATGCATCCACTTGATACTGCATGAACGTTTCTTTCAAACAATTTGACGTACTTGTGAGTGTGTCCACAGAACATGATGTTTGGTTTGTCTCCACCTTGTAATGACTCTAATATCTTCTGTATTCTGTACGAGAGAGCATAGCTGTTTCCATCTTCTCCGTGCCATAATCGAATGGTAGTGTTGTTGTTCAGAATGATGTCTCCTTCGTCGTGACCTATGAAGTGATAGTTGTCCAACCGATTAGCGATGTCTTTAACTATCAATGCACCATTGCTTTTGATATACCATCTGTCGTGATTACCGTCAATCATGTATACTGGAGTATCTGTCCACTGTCCGAATATCTCACAAGCAAACTTTTTCTGTTGATCATATCCTAAATGAGTGAGTTCATAAATATGACCAGCACGATTGCTCATCCCTTCTGTCACATCTCCAACATGACACCAGAAATCTATCTTCTCTTTCTTGAACTCTTCGAATGCTGCATACACTCTTTCTGGAAAGAACTTTTGATGACCAATATGAGTATCAGTCATTACACCTATCTTTACGGACTTACCTTCAAAGTTTATGTTGAGCTTCTTGCTCTTCTCCAGCACAAACGTCTTGGCATCTGCTATGAGTCTAAGCTCTGCTTCTGAGTAAGTCTCTAGTATCTTGTTTATGTACTTGGATTTTGAATTTGATGCTCCTTGAAAAATCCCTCTTGATTTTGCTTCTCTTATAACTCTTTCAATTGTTGTTTGTTTTATTTTTAATATTTTTGATGTTTCTTCTAACCCTTTTTCTTGTACTAATTTTGCAATCTTCAAACAATATTCATCTGAATTGTGAGTTGACGCCATATTATTTATTATTAAGTGAAACGATAGTGTAAACTATTGCGGCAGTTCCCAATCCTACAGTGAATCTTCCTACCATCAACTTTATCTGCTTTTTCTTTGCTATCTTTAATTCCTGTTCTCTGTATGCAGTGATCTGTTTTTGTAGATCGTACATCTTGAGAGCATCTGAGTAGTCTGAAAGCAGCTTTGTGTTCTTTATGACCAACTGCTTGTTTATGCTCGACTGCCTTTTTATGCTCAAAGACTGCATTGCCAACTGGTACGCCATAGAGTCTGCGTCTATGTCCATGCTGTTCCTGTCATAGAATACCTGATTTATGTCTTGAAGCTGTGTCTCTGTGATGGCTATTACTGTGTCCTTATCTAATACTATCTTCTTCGGATAGGAAGGTTGACAGTATGACCACATTGCTATCAATAGGAAGGTTGATAAAACGATTGCTTTTCTCATTCTTTTTATTTTGATTTGTCATCTTATTGTTTAAATCCATTATCATTCTGTTCAAAGAATCTACATCCAAAACGAGGTTCATTATCGAATCTCGATCCACACTTGTGCTGAGCTTTGCTTGTAGCGTGTTTATATCGGTTTTGAGAGCCTTTATCTCTTTTCTATATGATATGTTATTTGCACCGAGAGAGTACACCACAAAGAGTATAATCAGCACTACAAAGGATATTCCAATCGTCTTGAAAGTATTGGATGAGTTCTTAGGAGTTGTTTCAGTCATTATAATTAAATTTTTTCAAATATAAAATCTTCATCTGATAAATACCATTTATCTCGTTTACCATCTTCATATTCTACTTCAATATTAAAATATCCACCTTCATCTCTTTTTCTTGATATGATCTTTACTTTTTCAGGCTTTGCATTTGGATCACCGGCATCATGAGCCATATATGAATCTCCAGACCATATAGATTTTGGAGATAACTTTTTGACTTCTTCTTTCTTCTCTGTGGATTCCTTTGAATATTTACCCATTCCATATTTCTTGTCGTGAGCATCTTTCTCATCTGAAGAAACTAC
>PLMS01000093.1 GCA_003142575.1 Ignavibacteriota bacterium | reverse complement strand
GTGTGTCCTTCTCGCTTGATGAAGATTTGCCATGCAGAAAAATTTTGTGCGTTCAATGGAATCACCATCCCTTGTTTCGGAACAACAAGCGGACCGAAGTTATCTTCATTCCATCCGGAGCCGACAGGGAAGGTACGATCGTCCGGTTCGTTTGCAGGCACCGACCAACCGCGATCGAATCTGACATTGCGGGGTAACGGCAGCATCTGTCCGTTCACCGATAAAACACGGTCACGAATTTGAATTGTGTCGCCGGGTGTTCCGACACACCGTTTGAGGTAGAAGGTAAAATCCTGCGGTTCGACTTCGTCGCGCATACCCGGGAAGACGAATACAATGACGTCACCGCGTTTCACATCTCTGAATGCCGGAATGCGAAACCATGGCAAACGTACGTTGGTGAAAGGAATGTTCCGCGGCGATGTTCCACCGTAAATAAATTTATTGACGAAGAGCAGTTCACCGGTCAGCACTTCGTTCTCCATCGATCCGGTTGGAACCAGAAAGGATGCAACGACAAAATTATTAATAAGAAGGAAGAGGCCTATGACGATTCCGGTTTCTTTGAAAAATGCTATTGTCTTCTCTTTCAATGTTTGTGAAATCGGTTGTTCTTCTTTTTTTTGTTTTTTGTCATTGCTCATAATTATTTCCAATTTAGTAAGAAGTTTTTTATAATCTCATAATCTCTGATACTCTCAATCTCACAATCACCAAATCACAAATCACATTTTCATTCTTCCAATGATAGAACGGCAAGGAATGCTTCCTGCGGCACTTCTACACTGCCGACTCGTTTCATCCGCTTCTTGCCTTCTTTCTGTTTTTCCAACAGTTTCCGTTTTCGTGAGATATCGCCACCGTAGCACTTTGCTATCACATTTTTGCGAATGGCGCTGAGTGATTCACGCGCAATCACTTTACTGCCGATCGCGGCTTGGATTGCCACCTCAAACATTTGACGTGGAATGAGCTCTCGAAGTTTCGAGCAAAGTTTGCGTCCCCACTCATACGATTTCACACGGTGGACGATGGTGGAAAGTGCATCAACCGGCTCCCCATTCAACAAAATGTCCAATTTTACGAGGTCGGAATCGCGATACTCAAGAAAATCATAGTCTAATGAAGCATAACCGCGCGAGAGCGACTTGAGTTTATCGTAGAAATCGAAAATAATTTCAGATAACGGCAGTTCAAAATGGATATCGGCACGTTCCGGGCTGAGATAGGTAGTGTTACGGTGAATACCGCGGCGGTCCATGCAAAGTTTCATAATGTTGCCGATATATTCTGTCGGTGCGATGATTTGTGCTTTCACGAAGGGCTCTTCCACTTTCTCAATCTTGCTGGCATCGGGCATGAACGCGGGATTATCGACGAAGAGAACATCTTTGTCTGTCTTTGTAACGCGGTACTCGACGTTCGGTACTGTATTAATGAGGTGCTGATTGTATTCACGCTCCAATCGTTCACGGACGATTTCCATATGGAGAAGTCCGAGAAATCCGGCGCGGAATCCGAACCCGAGTGCAACGGAGGATTCAGGTTCGAAGATGAGTGAAGAATCGTTCAATTTTAGTTTGTCAAGCGCGTCGCGCAACTCGCCAAAGTCATCGCTATTGGATGGATACATACCGCTGAAAACCATCGGCTTGGCTTCTTTGTACCCTGGAAGCGGTTCCGCAGCAGGATTACCTACGAGTGTAATCGTATCGCCGACTTTCGTGTCGTGCACATCTTTGACATTCGCAATGATGTAACCGACATCGCCTGCAGAAAGTGAGCCGATTCGTTTTCTCTGCATCTCGAGAACGCCGATATCTTCAGCTTGAAATTCTTGTCCCTTTGAGAAAAACCGAATCTTATCTTTTTCGCGCACGGTTCCTTCCATCACACGGATATAGGCAACAGCTCCGCGGTACTCATCGAACACAGAATCAAAGATCAATGCTTTCAGCGGCGCGTTCGGATCGCCTTTTGGTGCGGAAATGCGCGAGACGATAGCTTCGAGCACTTCTTCCACTCCTATGCCGGATTTTGCACTGCCCATGAGAATTTCTTCTTCCGTGCACCCGATGAGATCCATCACCTGCTTCTTCACAACATCGATCATCGTCTTAGCGCTTGGCAGATCGATCTTATTGATGAACGGGATAATTTCAAGTCCGGCATCGATGGCGAGATACAGATTAGAGATGGTTTGTGCTTCTACGCCCTGGGTTGCATCTACCACGAGAATCGCACCTTCGCAAGCGGCAAGCGAGCGCGAAACTTCGTACGTGAAGTCCACATGACCCGGAGTGTCGATGAGATTTAATGTATAGTTCTTTTTGTTGCGGGCTTGATATTTGATCTGGATTGCGTGCAGCTTAATGGTGATGCCGCGTTCCTGCTCGAGATCCATATCATCGAGCATTTGTTTCGACAAGTCACGCGTGGCAACTGTGCCGGTATATTCCAGCAAGCGGTCAGCGAGTGTCGATTTACCGTGGTCGATGTGAGCGATGATGCAAAAATTGCGGATATGTTCCATCAAGTCTGCGTTTGGTCTGCCGTTCTGAAGACGGCATAAAAGAGCTCTTCGAATAAATAACAAAGAGTAAAGAGGGAAAACTACTGTGAGCCGCTCTTTACTCCTTCAACTAATGTAAGATAGCAGAAAATGCATAGAAGAGCAAGGAATGCATTGCCTCGTGTGTCAACGCTTTGAAACCTTTACCAATATTCCGTAGCTTTGCAGAGTGTTTGCTGAACAATACAAAGGATGAAACCATGCGAGTCATCATAGCTGGTGGAAGCGGATTGATCGGAAGAAGATTGATTGTCGAACTTCTTCGGACACAGCATGAAGTAATATTGCTTTCGCGGAGACCAGAAAATGTCCACAAGACTTTTCCAGCAGTGCGGGCAGAATTCTGGGATGCGAAAACAAGCAATGGATTAACAAGTGTTCTTGATGGGGCTGATGCACTTATTAATCTCACCGGAGAATCGATTGCGGCAAAACGATGGACATCTATGCAGAAACAGAAAATTCTCTCAAGCAGAATTGACTCTACTCGTGCTATCGTCAATGCTCTTGAACAAACACATCGTCGACCATCAGTTTTGCTGAATGCATCTGCTGTCGGTTACTACGCTCATGTGCCTGAAGATGAGGTGACCGAAACGTATCCAAAAGGCAATGGATTTCTCCCGGATGTCTGCGAACAATGGGAAATGGAAGCGCAGAAGGCTCAAAAGCTCGGTGTTCGTGTTGTTCTGCTTCGGACTGGAATTGTCTTGGATAAAAGTGAAGGTGCATTGCATAAACTCCTTTTGCCGTTTCGGATGTTTATTGGCGGGCCATTAGGAAATGGCAGGCAATGGTTTCCATGGATCCATGTGCAGGATGAAGTGAATGCAATTCTTTTCGCAATGGAGCACGAGCAAATCACTGGAGCGATCAATCTCTCCGCACCTGAATCTGTTCGCTTGTCGGATTTTTGCATTGTGCTTGGGAAGGTACTGCACCGTCCGTCTTGGCTTCCTGTTCCCGAGTTTGCATTACGATTGATGCTTGGAGAAATGACGCATCCGCTGCTATTCCAGGGCCAGAAGATTATTCCAAAGAAGCTCCTTGAAGCCGGTTTCAAATTTCGATATCCGAATTTGGAAAATGCTTTACAGGATATATTGCGTTAGCGAAGGGGAATCTGAAATCGGATTTTAGCGTTGCCGCCCAGATCTTCGGAGACATTAAAGTCGTACAATGTTGCACCGACGTATGCATCTATGATGTTGAGAAAGTATGTGAGAGCAAGGTAGAAGATAAATTCGTCGCGTTGATTATGATAAAATTCGCGGACACTTAATATGTTTGCATCACCGATATGGTTCGTATCCAATCGAACAGACTCTGAGTATTGTCCCCGCCAATCCATATATTGATTATTTGCTTTGATCGCACTTGATGCAAAATAGTACCCAAATCCCCAAATTAATGGAATAGTATAATACCGATGGCCGTACACTTGTCCTGATCCGGGTAGAATTGCAGAAAGCAACATTGCGAGATTACCCGATTTTGCCTGTTTCTCATCGGATAATTTCATGCTGCTGAATTCATATTTCAGCGTGTCTTGAGAAGGGGAAAGCGTTTCTGTTGTATCAGGTTTGATGAGCGCGGAAGTGACTTTTGTTTGTGCGGCTGAATCGTTTATTGACAATGCAAAAACAAAAGCAAGACCTGCAATACTCCATGGTGTGAATGATCGGTTTCTCATTAACAGGTCTGTGCAAAAGGTTGTCATTGTCCAATGACGGCAACGGCTTCAATTTCGACGCGTGCATCCCGCGGTAATCGAGCTACTTCTATAGTGCTACGAGCCGGCGTTGCAGTACTGAGGAACTCTGCATAGACTTCATTCATTGCGGCGAAGTCATTCATGTCTTTAAGGAAGACCGTCGTTTTGACAACGGATTGGAACGAAGCGCCTGCTGCAAGAAGAACAGCTTCAATGTTTTTCAATATCTGCCGTGTTTGTGTCTTCACATCGCCGTCTATCATTTTGCCACTGACAGGATCAAGTGAAATTTGTCCTGCCAAATAAAGAAATTTACCGTCAACAAGAATTGCCTGGCTGTACGGCCCGATGGGAGCCGGAGCTTTCTCTGTGAGGATCTTTTTTATATTTGTCATGCTATTTTCCTGTGAATAAATCCATCAGGCGGTCGAAGTCATCGAGAGAATAATATTCAACAATAATCTCGCCGCGTCCTTGTCCTTTTGTCCGGACTTTTACTTTTGTGCCGAGTGCCTGGCGCAGCTGCGCTTCTAAATTTTGGATGCCTGCCGGTGTGCCGACGCTCTCTTTATGTGTTCCGGATTTCTTTTTCGGCTGTTGTGCCGCACGGACAATATCTTCTACTTTGCGTACCGACAATCCGTTGTCGACTATTTTTTCAAACAGCCGTAGTTGCATCCGTTCATTCGGAAGCGAGATGAGGGCGCGCGCGTGTCCCATGGAAATTTTTTCTTTACGCAAACCCTCTTGAATTTTTCCCGGCAGTTTCAAGAGGCGAATGAAGTTGGTAACCGTGCTGCGGTCCTTACCGACACGTTTTGCGATGTCTTCCTGATTGATATGGCATTCGTCCATAAGACGCTGGTAAGCGTTGGCAATTTCCATTGGGTTCAAATACTCGCGCTGGATGTTTTCGATGAGTGCGAGTTCCAGCATTTCTTCATCGGTTGCAACGGCAATGATATATGCAGGAATTTGCCGCAAACGCGCAGCCTGTACCGCACGCAGCCGCCGTTCACCGGAAATGAGCTGATATCCGCCATCGAATCGGCGTACAGTGATCGGTTGGATAATACCTTTTTCTTGAATGGATCGCGTAAGCTCTGCAAGAGATTCTTGATCGAAATCAGTGCGTGGCTGGAATGGATTTGGTTGTATCTTGACAATGTCAATGCTGGCGATGATGCCCATCTCACCGGTATCCCGACCGACAGAACCATCGCGAACATTTACTTCTATCCCTGAATTTTTCGGGATAAGAGCGTTCAGTCCACGACCAAGAACCGATTTTTTTTGATCAACCATGTGCTATATCCTACCGAAAGATTCTTGATGTAACAGTGGTTCGATTGAGAAAAATTTGTTGTTCTTTAATACTTCTTTCGCCAATTCCATGTAATTGTGTGTGCCGATGCAAATAGCATCATATAAAATAATCGGTTTGCCGAAGCTCGGTGCCTCGCTCAATCGAATGTTGCGCGAAACAACGGTAGTAAATACTTTATCGCCAAAATAGCGTTTCACTTCTTCCACAATTTGGTTGGAGAGCCGGAGCCGTGAATCGAACATCGTCAACAGAACACCTTCGATATCGAGATTGGGATTCAGTGTCTTCTTGACCATGTTGATAGTACTGAAGAGCTGGCCAAGTCCTTCCAGTGCAAAGTATTCGCACTGAACAGGAATGAGGACAGAATCCGCTGCCGTTAATGCATTGAGTGTCAGCAAGCCAAGCGAGGGCGGACAATCTACAACAATGAAATCGAATCGGTCACGCACCGGTTGAAGCGCTGTTGTGAGCAGCCGTTCCCGGTTTTCCATCCCGACCATTTCAATTTCAGCACCGACAAGATTGATGTGTGATGGAAGAATGGAAAGGTAGGGCATTTGTGTCGGCTGGATTGCTGCTGCCGCTTCCACTTCTCCAACGATCACCTCGTAAATGGTTTTTCCATCAATGCCGGTGGAACCGACACCGCTTGTGGCGTTCGCTTGCGGGTCATTATCGACGAGCAATGTGCGCTTCTCCGCCGCCGCCAGCGAAGCTGCAAGATTGATGGCAGTTGTGGTTTTACCAACACCACCTTTTTGATTTGCTACGACGATTATTTTTGCCACAATGGTCCGGTTGTTCCTGGAGGTGTATACTTCATTGCGAAAAATATACTGCCTTTTTTCTGCTCAAGCAACCTATGAAATGAGCCGGAGGAATGTTCTCAGGATGCACTATCACACTTCTTGCGAAATAGCTCCGGCAGGGGAGAAATCTTACGTGTTTGCGGATTCATAAATACAATACCGGTTTTTGCACGCGCAACTTCTTTACCCGTTGTCTTATTGGTGAGTTTGAAAACGAAATCGCAATTTGCCGCTTGAAAATCAGTGATCCCGGCTTCTATCGTTAATACGTCTCCATAAAATCCTTCCGAAGAATAAACGACAACGGCATCTGTCATCATAATCCCCAATCCTTCGATATTGAGTTCCGAATAACCGAGGTTCTGGAGAAATTGAATACGTGTTTCATGAACGATGGAGAGCACAGCATCATTGCCGAGATGACCGCCGTAGTTGATATCACTTATACGGATTGGAATTTCGGTTCTAAACGGAAGATAGGCGGGGAGTGTCAGTTTTATGCGAGCCATATATGTTTCCCGTGATAATTTTGAATCAGCATCCTAAAGAGCTGTTTATATTGGTGAAAGGTACAAGAATTCTTGAAATAATGCAGAAGTCTCCCAAATGAATATTTAGATGGGAAAATGGTCAATATCCATGCAACTTAAATTGCTAGATCATCGTAAATAAATGAGTAACAATGGAAATTACTTATGACAAACTTTATTCTTTGGCTCATCCTTTTCTTGCTCTGCTGGCCATTGGCATTGCTGGCACTCGTACTCTATCCAATCGTTTGGCTTCTTATGCTGCCATTCCGCATCATCGGCTTGACGATGAAGGGATTGTTTGGATTTCTCACCGCGTTGATACTCCTGCCGGCAAGAATTCTTCGTGCATCTAAAGGGTAGGCAGAAGTACTTTCATAGTGCCTGTTCCTTCAGTATTGTTCCATTTTCCTTCCTCAAAATGATTTTCCGGTGATGTTCCGTTGCAATTAGACGCATTTTTCGGTACCGTTTTATAAAATAATCTGACAAGTATCTCTGTGCATCTACGAATATCTTGTATAATTTTCATTCTCTTGTTGACAGTGCCAACTTTGATGTGCGCACAAAGCATTGCTCAACCACAGGCCCGTGTTACAATTATTCGGCCGGAACTTGGTGAAAGTAAATTCCGCTATCCCCAGTTGCTTTCTTACCGATCTGTGCAACACCCGCGCATTGCTGTGGTATTCAGTGGAGGTGGTGCGCGCGGGGTAGCTTCTATAGGTGTGCTGCGTGTGTTGGAACGAAACGATATTCCCATTGATCTTATTGTAGGCACAAGCATGGGCAGCGTTATTGGCGGTTTGTATGCAATGGGATATTCCCCTGACCAGCTTCAGCAAATGGTTGATACAACAAATTGGGAAGACTTACTCAGCTATACAGATGAAGCACGACGGCGTGATATGTTTTTGGATCAAAAAATTGCGCGTGATAAAAGCGTACTGGTGCTTCGATTTGAAGGATTAACACCGGTTATTCCGGAGGCGTTCTCCACAGGTCAGCGGTTGACGAATTATCTCAACATCCTCACGCTTCAAGCTCTCTACAAACCCGAACCAAGCTTTGATGATCTCCGTATCTCCTTCCGGGCTGTGACGACAGATCTTGTGACCGGAAAACGTATTGTCCTTGATCGAGGAGATATGACGGAGGCGCTCCGTGCAAGCTTATCCGTGCCGCTGCTTTTTAGCAGCGTTCCGCGTGATTCCATGCAGCTTCTTGATGGCGGTTTGATAGATAATCTTCCTGTCGATGTGGCGATTGCGCATCATGCAAATATCGTCGTCGCGGTTGATATGGTCAGCCCGCTCAGACCGAAAAGTAAACTGAATGCACCGTGGGAAATTGCAGATCAAATTACTACTATTATGATGCAAGAGGCGACCAAGTTGGCGCGTGCGAAAGCGAATATTGTTATTACCCCAAAATTGGATGATCATTTATCTTCCGACTTTACAAATCTTGATTCTTTAATTATTGCCGGTGAAATCGCTGCAGAAGAATCACTTCCCATGTTCAAGAAACTTATCAGTGAATGTACGCTCAAGAAATATCAGGCGGACAGCACAATACGGTACGAGCGGCCTCGGTTTTCTTGGACAAGCGAACTGCCGTCAGAGTACCATGACAGCCTTCAGATGTATGAGAAACGAGGCTGGGTAACGAAAATGGATCTGCAAGTCCTTGTAAATGATATATATGAAGAAGGTGACTATGCCGCTGTGGAGGAAACTGTTGAACAGCAGATGGATTCTACCATCATAAAAATTGTCCTTTCACCCAATCCTGTTTTACGCGACATAAATATTTCGGGAAATTCTATTTTTCCTGCCGATACATTGCTTTCACTATTTCGGCCGTTGTATGGGCAGCACCTGAATGCCAAACGAATAACGCTCGCCTTCGAACATCTTCTTGCGATGTATCGAACATCCGGTTACTCGATTGCCCGCGTAGTACGTGTGCGATTTGATTCGACATCTAACAGTGTCACCATCGTTTTAGACGAAGGCATTGTGTCTCGTACGGATATTTACGGCACAACNNAAGACTCGCGATTGGGTTCTCAGGCGTGAGCTGCCATGGCATGAGAACGATCTGTTGACTCTCTCAAAGGTCTCACAAGGAATGGCAAATCTCTATGGGACAAATCTTTTCGAGCAGATGCATCTTTCTGTCCATCATGAAGGCGATAGCAGCCAATGGAATGTCACTACGATTCATACTCGTGAACGCAATACGGAATTAATTCGCTTCGGGCTCCGAGTAGATAACGAACGCAATATTCAGCCATCCATCGATGTGCGGGACGAAAATTTGTTTGGCGCTGGGGCGGAAATCGGCTTGATGATTGGTGGAGGGACGCGAAATCAGAGCTCTGTCGCTGAGATCAAGACAACGCGCATTTTCAACACGTACCTGACGTTCAATGTTAAGGGGTATTCGATTGTCCGCGATATAAATGTTTATGACGATGGACCGGCAAATAATTTAAGCTGGTTCGAACGTGATCGTGTAGGAGAATATGAAGAGCGGCGCTATGGCGGCTTAATAAGTTTCGGCACCCAACTCGAAAGACTCGGCAGCGTTACCGTCGAAGGGCGGTTAGAAAAAATCAATGTCTATAATATTTTCAATTCTACTATCACCAATCAGGAATATAACATTTCATCGATCCGATTTGGCACGAGTGTGGACACGCAGGACAAATTTCCTTATCCGACCGATGGAATTGTTCTCGATTTCTCCTACGAATCAGCATTGATGAAACTGGTCGATGCACCGGGATTTACGAAAATGTACTTTTCATACGAAACGTACCATACAATTTATACAGGACATGTAATTCATCCTCGATTCATGATCGGTGTGGCGGATGAAACTTTGCCGATCAGCGAACAATTTTCACTCGGGGGTCAGCAAGATTTTTTTGGGTTTCGAGAAGATAATGTACGCGGTCGGCAATTATTGGCAGCAAGTTTGGAGTATCAGTACAAACTTCCATTCTCGCTTTTCTTTGATAGCTATTTTAAAGCCCGCTATGACTTTGGGTCAGTTTGGACAAAAACGGAAGAAATGCGGTTGAAGGATTTTAAGCATGGTGTCGGAGTAACGATTGGATTGGATACACCTATTGGTCCGGCAGAGTTTTCGCTTGGTCGCAGTTTTTATTTCTTAAACCGTTCAATGAGCTTTGGACCGTTTGCAGCCTACTTCAGTATCGGTTATCCTATTTTTGGGGTTGTGAGGAATTAAGTAGTAGAAGAACGGCCAGCCTGTTTTTTGTCTTTTCCTCGAAAACTCTCTATATTCTTACAGTAGTCTTTTTTTTATAGAATTTGTGAGAACGTATGACGACAAAACTTCCATCATCCATTGTAGAGTTTCCGACCGAGTCGCTGGAAAAATTCGCGTACAGCATTGCCGCGGAAATTTCCACTCAAGAACCGAACGATAATAATCGCCTTGGCTATTGTCTGTGGGGATGGTTGAGCGAACGGCGTGGATCACTTTTGCAGACCATCCATGCAGCAGGCGCTCGTACAAAACTTACCGATGAAGAAATTCTCTCTATTATAAGTAAGCGGCTCGAAGAGAAGGGTATCAAGTTTACCTAACGAAGGAATGAGAAATTCCGCATTCTTATGATAGTATGCTTTGTTGTCTTGCTATAAGTTAAAACAGTATGGCCTATAGTTATAAAATTTTTATTCTTTCTTTCATCCCGTTATTTGTTGCCATCGATGTCTTGGGATTGGTGCCGATCTTTCTTTCGCTCACGGGCAAGATGAATCCTAAGGAGAAAAAGAAACTTATCACGGATGCGACGTTGACTGCGCTTGCTGTTTCACTGGTGTTTCTTTTCGGCGGTAGAATGATTTTTAATTTCCTCGGAATCACAGAAAACGATTTTCGTGTTGGCGGCGGCATTGTTCTTTTGGTACTTGCCATTGTGGAGCTTGTCTTTGCCGGCGAAGACAATCGGACACCCCAAACATCTGTAGGCGTTGTTCCCATCGGTATCCCGCTCATCATTGGCCCTGCCGTACTTACGACGCTCCTGATTGTTGTAGATTCGTATGGGTATCTAGCTGCAGTGATAGCGTTACTGGCAAATCTTTTTCTTGTTTGGCTGATCTTCCGAAATTCCAATCTCATTATACGGATTATGGGAGAAGCAGGATCGAAGGCATTCGCGAAAGTTGCGGCACTCTTCATGGCAGCCATTGCGATTATGATGATACGCGTTGGACTGACAGCAATGATTTCCGCAAAGTAATTACATGAATCTGGGACTAAAAAATAAAATAGCAATCGTTACCGCGGCAAGCCAGGGACTTGGCAAAGCATCCGCGCTGGCTCTGGCACAGGAAGGTGCAACCGTCGTTATCTGTTCACGGCGGCAGAAGGAAATTACGGAAACGGCGAACGAAATTCAGAAAGCCACGAATGCAACCGTCATCCCGTTGGTTGCCGATGTTGCCAAGCCGGAAGATATCGAGCGATTGGCAGCAGAGACCAAGCAGCGCTTCGGCACTGTGCATGTGCTTGTCAATAACGCGGGCGGTCCACCCACCGGCGACATTCTCTCGTTGAAGGATGAAGATTGGCAGAAAGGACACGACCTGACACTCATGAGTATGGTGCGTCTCACTCGCGCCGTTCTTCCGATGATGATTCAACAGCGATGGGGAAGAATTATCACCATCACATCAATTGCTGCAAAGCAGCCGATCAACGAATTGCTGCTTTCTTCTGCGATTCGTCCCGGAATTCTCGGACTCACCAAAGTGCTTGCGAACCAGTATGCAAAAGATAATATTACCGTGAATACAGTGTGTCCCGGTAACGTTCTGACCAAGCGGCAGGAAGAGCTTGCGACTTCGCGTGCAGCAGCGAAAAATATTTCCATGGAGCAATATTTGAAAGAGACTGCCGGTGCTATTCCCGCCGGCCGACTTGGCAGACCGGAAGAAATCGGCAATGTCATAGCATTCCTTGCATCCGAGCAGGCAAGTTATGTCAATGGAGTGAATATGCTTGTCGACGGCAGCGCGGCAAAGGGAATCCATTGAACAATTCATACATCCTCTCTGCAATATCATATTGTTTCAGTCTGTGCAGAAATTAGGATTTTCATAGATATACGGTCTCACTTCTAGAAAGCATTTTTCAGATGAGCGATATCATCAAAGCGATAATCCTAGGGATTGTTGAAGGGATAACGGAATTTTTGCCTGTTTCCTCAACAGGTCACTTGATACTCGTCAATCAGTTCATTGCATTCGATGAACAGTTCACAAAAATGTTCGATATCGTTATACAGCTCGGAGCGATTCTCTCTGTGGTCGTGTACTTTCGGAAACGGCTGTTCGCGTTTGAAAAAGTGAATGGTTCGTACTTTCAAAGTCAGACCGCCGATCTGTGGAAGAAAGCCATTGTCGGTGTGCTTCCAGCTTTAGTAATCGGTGCAAAGTTCGGGAAACTGATCCAGTCTTCGTTGTTCAATCCTCTTATAGTTGCCGGTGCGCTCATCGTTGGAGGTATTGCATTGATTCTTTTAGAAAACCGCAAGCAGCGAGAGAAAATTTCAGCGATTGCCTTGCTGGATTACAAGACCGTGTTGTTAATCGGTCTGATACAATGTCTTGCGATGATTCCCGGCACTTCGCGTTCGGCAGCAACGATCATCGGGGCTATGCTGCTGGGATGTTCCAGACTTGTTGCAGCGGAATTTTCTTTTTTCTTAGCCATTCCCACATTGTTTGCCGCATCGGCTTATTCTTTGTTCAAGACAGGATTCACAATGACCTTGGATGAAGAGATCGTGCTCGCCGTTGGCTTCGTCGTTTCTTTTCTTGTCGCACTTCTTGTCATTGCAGGGTTCATGAGATTTATCAGCAGACATGATTTCAAACCGTTCGGGTATTACCGGATTGTTCTTGGTGGAGTTGTTCTAGCGTTCTTTCTGTTGGTGAGATAGAATAGAGTCCCCTCTTGAGAGGGCGTAGTACAACAAACTCGCAAAGCGAGTTCACAATAGCGACGCAGATTTACTCAAGACAGGGGTGTGTCAATGAGACAACAATGGGTCACATATAAACCAATGCTGATAAGCATTGCACGAACACTTCGTAAGAATATGATACTCTCCGAAATACTTTTCTATCTTGTATTAAGAGTGGACTTTTATCTCAGAGATTCTTTAGCTCTTCCTCACATAATCGAGGAAAGAGAATTCCGCATGACGTTCTTCTTGTACGAGTTGAAAATGTGTGTGGAGCAATTCTTGGTACGGAGGAAAATATGTATCTCCATCAACTTCTCTATCGACCAGAGTTAAGCGCAGTTCATCAGCCAACCTGAGAGCATCCGCAAAGAGCCGAGCTCCTCCAATCACGAATACTTCCTTTTCATTTTTTAATGCTTGTAAAGCAAAATCTAATGAGGGATAGGATTTTACACCGTTGATGACTCTTGATGTGATGACAATATTGGTACGGTTGGGAAGAGGATTGTCGAGAGAATCAAATGTTCTGCGACCCATGACGACTGTGCGACCGGTGGTAAGCTGCTTGAAACGCGCGAGGTCTTCCGGTATATGCCAAGGGAGTTTGCCGTTCTTGCCGATGACTCGGTTGCGGGCTATTGCAGCGATGATTATGAGTTTCATAGCCGGTCTCCTTATGACCGGTGCAAACTAGACATCAAGCCATGGCGGGCGAATGCCAAGGCGTTTCATTTTTTCTTCAATTTCTTTCCGCTCGAGGTTAAATTTCATTTCTTGCCCGGGAGGAGGAACAAGTCCGTACTCTTCTGCCACTGCCCGTGCGCCGGTTCTATCGCCTGCTTGCAAACGTGAGATGATGGCGATCTCCTGTTTGGAAAGCTCTACACTGCCGAAGAGATAATCCTGAAATGCTTTCCACACCATCGGGCACCACTTGCTGACGATCTCGTTGCCGATTGTTGCGGCATAGGTGCGAATTTCGTGCTGCGCATGCGCTTCCATCCGGAGTGCAAGGAAATGAAGAAGATTGTGGAGATCGATTTTCCAGTATGCTTCGGTATACGTGCTGAGCGTTAATTCCTTGCGTGCTTGTTCGCGTGCAATCCCGGCGGCGATGCGCTCGTTGTACACTTTGCGCGAGGATTCCTGCAATTCCGATTCTTGCGCAGTGAAATACGTTCCTTGCTCTGCCGTGAGAAATCCGCCGCTTCCTTGCCGGTTGGTTGTACCCTGTGTTCGCCATTCACCGGGTTTCGTTCTTTGCGCCGCATCGACGGCAAGAGAATAGCGGGTGGAATATTCATTGACATTCGCAGTGCGGTGCCGGATCCATTGGCGCCAGCAATCCATCGGTACTCGTATGTGTAATTTAATTTCGCACATCTCGAACGGCGTCGTGTGGTGATGACGGAGCAGATACCGGATGAGTGTTTCATCTTCGCGGAGTTTCTTTGTGCCTTTGCCGTAGGAGACACGTGCTGCCTGCACGACGGACGAATCATTCCCCATATAATCGACCACACGCACAAATCCATCATCGAGAACCTTCAAGGGAACTCCGAGAATCTCATCTATTTCTTTGACAACGGTGCGCTCCAGTTTTTCGACAGTTTGTTCCATTCTATAATGCGTAGTTAAGAATTTTAGAAACAAGTTTTGCCGTTGTTACATCGGCGTGGGGAAGCAGTTTGATAGGTGCCAATTCAACTACATCGAAACCCACAACGTGCCGTTTTCGGGCAACCCTTCGGATACATTGCATCACTTCGTTCCACAAGAGACCATTGGGTTCCGGGGTTCCTGTTGCCGGCATGAGAGATGGATCGAATGCATCGACATCGAATGAGATGTATACGTCATCCGTCAAATTCTCTATAACGAAATCGTCCCAGTATTTCAAGATTCTGGTGTAGCTGCCTTGGTGTATCTCGTGAGCGTAAAATGTGTGAATACCGTGGTCGCGGATGAACTCCGCTTCCTCTTTACACTGTGCCCGGATGCCCACTTGTACCAACCGATTCGGATCCAAAAATTCACATACACGCGCCATCACCGAGGCGTGGCTGTATTTATTTCCCATATACTCGGGACGGAGGTCAGAGTGTGCGTCGAAATGCAGGACGGAGAGATTGGGATAAAATTTTGCATGTGCTGCAATGACAGCGGAAGAGATTGTGTGTTCACCTCCAAGCGTCACAACAAATTTCTGTTGCTCGACCATGTGAAGAACGGTGTCGTACATAAGCTGCAGTGCCGCTTCATCCTTTTTCTTTTCAAGAATAAGCGGGGGAAACGTGGCGATTCCGTGCTCTTTGTAGATTTCGCGCTTTGTTTCCTCATCGAAAAATTCAACATAGTGTGATGCCTTTAGGATTGCATCCGGACCTTTCTTGGTTCCGCCGCCGTAACTCACGGTGCGCTCGTACGGTACCGGCAGTACCACGACCTTTGACGTCTCAAACGTGGAATATTGTTTTTCTATACCGAGGAAGTTTTGCTTGCTATCGAGTACCTTTACCATAGTTCCTTCTCCAAAAAAAATGTGTTGCAATATATCTCTAACCTGATGGAAAAGCAAGCTTATGAATATGCAGGCTTTGCAAAAGTAAACTTGACAAAGAGGGCTTTTGTTCCGATAATAACAACACGTTCTTATGAAATCATCCATACGATTATATAGTTTTTTTACAGTTCTTGTATCGCTCTGGTGTATTGGAATTATTGCCGCACCGATCCTGAAGCATGCCGGTTGGACGCAAAGCGCAGATATGCTCTACTCGTTCTTCGCGCGTGTCTGCCACCAAGACGATGCACGTTCCTTTCATGTTGAAGGAGAGAAAATCGGCGTATGTATTCGCTGCAGTGCTATTTATTTTGGATTCTTTTTAGGATTGATCACGCTGCCTTTGTCGCGCGCGTTGAAGGGGAAGAATGTTCCTTCAATGGGATTCTTTCTCTTCGCGGTTCTTCCCATGGTTGTTGATGCCGTACTGAATGCCACGGGTATTCATGCGAGCACACCGATAACTCGAGTTATCACCGGTGCTTTGTTTGGCATGAGCATGCCTTGGTTTATTGTTCCAATTTTTATTGAAGCTTGTTTGCAACTCAATTCTCGAAATAAAAACCATTCACCAGATTCCGGAGTCGTTCGATATGATCGAAAAACCCAGTAAATTACGCGCCGCTGTTCTTGGCGGACTCATTGTTGGTACTATTTCAGGTCTTCCAGGCCTTAATTTTCTGAACTGTTGCTGTTGTGCTGGAATTCTTTTCGGTGGGGCGATGTCGGTCTATCTCTATCGTCAGGAATTTACAGGTGAAATGCCTCCGATGGAATCTTCCGATGCGTTGGTTTTGGGAATCATGGCCGGCATCATCGGTGCGCTGATCACGACGTTCCTGAGCGCAATGATTTCTCTCATTCTTGGGCCTGTAGAAACAGAGATGGTGCGTAACTTTGTGGAGAAATTTGGACAGAAACTTGAAAATTCTGGATCACTTCCACCAGGAACAATGAATGACCTGAGTGAAAAGTTAGAGCAGGCAATGAAAGAAGGAGGAACGATCGGCGGTATTCTCCGCTCGCTTGTTTATGCGCTGATTCTCTATCCGATTTTTTCTATGCTTGGCGGGCTTATCGGTTATGGAATTTTCGGAAAGAAGAAATCGACGGTTCCGCCCATGCCGCCGATGCAACAATGAAGCAGGATGTAACTGCCATCTTTCAATGAAAGTTCTTGGGTAGTGTCTTAATTTAAATCTCGCTATCCTACACTTACCAATAGGCACATTGAAAGATATTGACTTTATATAATGGAATGGCTATAATAAATCCCCTCGCATCCTTTCCCTCCCCAAGAAAGATGCGAGTCCCCGAAGCCTCGATGAAGCTTGTCGCTAAGTCGGGGCTTCACTATTTGATAGTTTTCAATGCGGCAGTCCCCAACAAAAATATTTGGGGGATAGACTTTAGCCGCCGTCCCTTAGGCAAAGAAAGGAAAATATGAATATACACATCCCACATCCGCGAATCGGGGAAAGGTCCAAAATAGGTCCCCATCTCACAGACAACGAGCAAGTTGGACTTAATGGTCGTATCGCAATGCTGATAACAAATATGGTAAGCACAATGTGGTGTGCTTATCTTTTCGCTATCATAGCTTTGATAAGTCTCCCTGCGGCTATTGCAGGAGGGACTGCTACCCTCGTGTCCTGGCTTGCCCAGACATTTCTTCAATTAGTTCTCCTTTCGGTCATTATGGTGGGACAAAAAGTGGCGGCCGGTGCTTCTGACAAACAGGCACTACAAACATTCAAAGACACTGAAGCGCTGTTGAAAATTCAGGATGAACTTCACAGGTTGATGAAGATCAATAATGAACTTACTGAAGAAATTCACAGTCTTGTAAAAAAAACACAAAAATAAATAAATCACCTTAAACGACAGTATCTTTATTGATATGTCAAATAATGTGATCAGATCAGTCGAACGGAAAACCGAAAAAATTATCGAATCCGTGTTGATAGCATCGAAGTCAGAACCGGTTTAGATTTCTTTCCGAATGTTCCAGCCTCTCTACAAGCAGTGATAGAAGGTGTCACTGACAATCTGTGAATTTCAAATTTTAAGAGGCAAGTCGATATCCTCCCCAATGAATTCCGATGGCTATTTCTTTGATTAAATCAACCTAAGAATTACGCCGCTGTGTTGGCGCACCGTGGTGCATTTTACCCCTTCTTCAAACCCCGGCATCTCGCGGTTGCACATCGGGTTTTTTCTTTATCAATGTTGGTTGTGAATTAAAAAAAAGAGTAATCGTCATTGCGAGGAACGAAGCCCCGAGGGGGCAAGTGACGAAGCAATCTGCAAATGTTGGATTACCACAGGAAAACCTTGGTTGGCGGATTGCTTCACTGAGAAGCGTTCGCAATGACAGGAAAAGAAAAAAAGAGTATCCGTCATTTCCCTCTCAATAGTATTGCCTTTGATTGATCTCTCACGTACTTTATTTGCAGTTGTTTCACTTATGAGGGTATCGGTGATACGATGAGTCGCCGTGGGGGTTCCTATTCGAAGAAAATAAAATTCATAGATATAAAAGTTATGGCGTAATGTGGACGGATATATGCAACTTGTCCGCTTTTTTGGTGGATACGTAATTACATTAGTTAGGCGCAAGCCTTTGTTAATGAACATGATTGGCTAGCAGAACAATGGGAACTCATCTTCGTACAAAGAATGTCTTTGTTGACACTGAAGCTTTCGATTCAGCGTCCTATCACTTTGCCAAGGGGGACTTGAAGCATCTCCTTGACCGAATAACTCAAGGGCAGCTATCACTTCATACGACCTCGATAACCGTCAGGGAGATGGAAGAGCACATACGACTGGGTGTGCATGCTGCAAAGAGTGCTCTCAAACAATTTAGGAGTGATGCCCGTGTCTTATACAATAGCAAAACGTGTTCATCTTTCTTCGGCAAGGTGGACTTTTCTCTCGTCGAGGAGGAACTCCTAGATCAGTTGAACGAATTCCTGTCAAAGACTCAAGCAAATGTGATTGATTTAGTCTCCACCAAGCCAGGTAGTGTTTTTGAACGGTATTTTGACCGAAAAGCTCCGTTTGACGAGGGTAAAAACAAATCGGAATTCCCCGACGCGTTCTCTCTTGAAGCTTTAAGAAGCTGGGCGGATTTAGCAGCGCAGGACATCTATGTCGTGACAAAAGATAAGGCCTTCAAAGATGGTTGCTCCATTTCAACTCGTCTGATCCCACTCTCAACATTACAAGAGCTTTTCGAGCTGATAATCCTCGAAGAAGAAAATCAGCGTCTTGTTGAACTCGCAATGACTTGCTTCAAAACACTTACCCCAAAGATCGAAGAAGCAATAGCGAATGAGTTCTGCATGCTGGGGTTTTGGCTTGAGGATCAGGATGGTGACGTTGACGACGTCAGCGTTAGCAGCACTTCAATTGTCGATTCACACATCATCGAGGTCACCGAAGAGGACGCCTTATTTAGGGCGATTGCCCAAGTCGAATTTAAAGCTGAGGTAGTGTACGACGATCTTGATACGGCTTCTTGGGATAGCGAAGACAAGCAACTATACATTCATGACCGAATTAACACGACTCTTAATCGTGATGAGGAGGTTCAGGTGGAAGTTCACATCACTTTTGATGAGAAAGGTGGGAGCCCTACGATTGAGCATTTACAGCTCTTAGAAGACCGAGACATCGCTGTTGTGGTCGACGATCAGTATCCATACAAATGAACAAAGCGTCACATAAAGGTCACCACCTAACAAATGTGGTCACGACACTCACATCATTTGGTGAGGCAAAGTGGAAATTGGAACATCTAAAATATATTTCAAAAGAGTTTGAGAGTTTATTTAAATGAAAATTACCTACATAATTATAATAGTTACTTTTATATCAGCATTGATTGAAAAGTTTTCAAAAAAACCAGTTTCTGAAAGAAGATGGATATTTAGAAGTTTAAAATTGGAAAATGTTACTATAGTGCTATTAGGATTATTGCTAATATTCCAATTATGGGATTCAAGAAATACGAGCGCAAAAGAAGAGAAAAATGAAAATCAATCAGAAGAAACCTACAAAAAAGTTATAACCACTCATGAAAAAATTAATGAGGCTCATATCCTAATTGAAAAAGTAATACAAAATATAAATACAGAAATTCAATTTACAAAAGAAGAATTCGATTTAATTGGGAATCTAAATAAAGACATGAGGGGCGTTAGAACAAGTATCGAAAAGAATTTGAAAGAATATAACAATCTAAATTCTCAATATGAAAAGCAAATCAATATTGAAAAAGAGAAAATTCATAATGCTAAACCGGATTTAAGAGTAACTAATCCTAAATCTATTATTGATACTATCTCTTTTTCTTTTCAATTCACATTTTCTAATTACGGAAATAGAAATGCTGATAGTATTAAATATTACTCAGCAATGATTTTTATTGATTCAACTTTAAATATTAAGAAAATCGGTTTAGTTAAAACAAATATAAGTGAACACAATGTTTTAAGTATTCCTGGAGATAAAGATTTTGAATTTTATATTAACTCTCCGGATATTAGTAAAAAGGAGGTAAAAAGCTATTATTTAGGTTTCTTGCTTGTGAAATATTGTTATAAGGATGATATGACAGGGATTTTACATGAACCAGAGCTTAAAGTTTTTAAGTGTCTCTCATTTGAAAAAAATAATATTCAATTTGGACAAAATATAGAAAGTGAGGTTGTCAGTAGAATAAAACAATTTCTTTATTTTAATAATAGAAATTATCATGATATTTTTTTCTACAAATAATCTTCGCCTAACCAGGCGCTCCCCGCTAGAAAGCAGCGGGGTTTCGCAGAAAGCGCTCAACAAGCTAGCTGACGGAATGAGCTGGGTGCGAAATTCATGGCGAGCATAGGTTTCGGTTCTTAATAATAAACTTTTCAGCATGAACTTGTTTCGTTTAGTACTATTTTGAAAGTTATCAATGCGGCAGCTTAGCCGCCATCGTTAGGAGGCAAACAATATGAAAAAGAAAAATAAAATAATTCTAATAACCATCCTATCTATAATTGTCCTTCTGTTTTTAATCAAGACAAATCAGATTACAGGCTTCATACTTTTTGATAAGACTTATGCTCCGAAACCTGGTTCTAATATGTTGAATGTTTATGCGGAAAGACCTATTCCCAATAGACCAGTTTATGCTATATCTGTAAACCCTTTTACAATGTCTGATGTAGATATTCTTATGGAATACTTCTATCAGCGGCGCGTCGTTTACAATGAAGAACTGAGAATTAAGCTTGAATTAATTAAATCAATTGATAAAAGTTTACTCCACCGTCTCGACAGTCTTGATGCTATTGCCTCAAAATCATTAGATGCTTTGATGAATCATTGGTGTACATTTTGTACTCGCACAGATGTAAATGGACATTTCTCTGTCTCTGTTCCCGCAGGAAAATATCTGATACTTGCTTTAGTGCCAGGCAATAGGCTAAGAACAATAACAGAACCTATCGGTCAACTTGAAAATGAATCAAAATGGGTGCTGGCTTTCCAAAATTCATCAACAGAGTTTTTAATTAATCCAAGAGAATTAGAGTAGCTTGCCACCTGACAAGTGCATCAAGCGAAGCATATGCACCATCCGTTATACCGCTTGCGCATTTGCAAATAGATTACGATATGAAAAACTTAAAATAACTATATGAGCACAAGCAGCGAAAAATTTATCCTTGAGAAATTATGGCCATTTCTAAGTCAATGGAGAACAAAACGAGGCTTAGCTGCTATTTCTATTTTAATTATTTTATTGGCTTTGTATTTTCAGATTTTCTTTGTCCTCTGGGGAGGTCTAGCGATTCTTTGTGCAATTCTCTTATGGTCTGTGTTTTGGTATTTTCTTTCAGGAAGATATGTTTTCCCTTCTCCCTACAAGAAGACGGTAGTATTATGCTTCAATGTTGATGCTGAAGTAGAAAGAAACCAGAAGAGAATTGTGAAGGCTATAGAAATAAAGCTCAACGACCTCAATCTAGATAAGAAAATCAGACTTCGAGTTATTGCACCAGATATCATCGATAACAAGCCGCAAGCTCATGCCTATAGAAACAAAACAGGTGTCGATTTAGTTGTATGGGGGCGGAGTATTTATGGAACTGTGGACTCTCACAAAGTTGCCCAATATGAAGTTTTTCACACCTTCAGTATTACTGAGCCTTTGAGAAAAAAGCTGGACTTATTTCTTGCAGATGTAGGCATAATTTTGCTTAAACGAAAATGGGAAATATCTGACGCAAACGAACTTTCCGATATCCGTGTTTTGGCTGACAATCTATTTGAAACCTGCCTTTTTATTATTGGTCTATATTTTTACTCTGAGGAATATTTCATTGATGCAGCCAAAGTATTCGAGGGAATCCTCCCTTCCATGGATAACAAAGGTAATCAATCTCAATTAGTAGAATGTAAAATTCAAGCAGGACGCGTCAGATTATTTTTAGCTGAAATTTATCTTATTCAAGCGATAATTGCGCATGACAATGAAAAATATCCACTAGCGATTTCTCTTTTAGAAAAGATTTATCCAATTGTGCCCAACAAGATTCCTGTTCTAATTATGCTTGCGAGGACACACTACCTCAACGGAAATCTGCCAGGAGCGCAAAGCTATACAGATGATATTCGCCATATTGAAAGAAAGCATCCAGCGGTTTGTATTAATAATGCGTTCTTCGGAATTATCCAAAAAAATTATGAGCGAACACGATTCTGGTATGACATGCTTTTAAGACAAAAAGCAATTCGCGATGTTGATCCTTTTTCCGTCATTACTTTTCTAGATGAAGAGTATAAAAGAAGTCCTAGTGAGCATGCATATTTATATGCATTAGCTATTGTCAACGGTTACATCGATCCGTCAATACGCAAGGGTGAGCTTCTCAGATTTCTTCGACTTACAAAGAATCGCGTAGAGTACGAGGTTCTAAGGAGACATTCGAAAGAGTTGTTGAATATGAAGAATTCATAACCCTTGGTTTATCTAGTTCTAAAACTATGCAAGCGGTATAACAGCGGTTCAAGTTGACCGGATGAGCGTTGGTGCAATTAGCATGGCGAGCATAGGTTTTGTGAATGAACTATAGAAATAGTAACACGCTACGCGTGTTACAGNNGTTATGGGGCTCCGCCTGTTAGGGAGCGAAACAATAAATCACGAAGTCCAAAAGGAGAAGAAAAATGATGAAAAGAATCGGTTACATCTTACCCGGCATTCTATTTATTTTATTTTTAACTATGGGGATTGCTCTCGCCCAAACAGATATCCAGGGAAGCAAGGATCACCCCTTGATAACCCGCATGCCCGACTATTACATCAGCGAGTATAATGTATCTGAGTTTGCCGCATTCGATCCGACAGTGGTTGGCGGCAATGATGTTCACTGGGAAGGGAAAGTATATTCCTATGGATATGAGCATAAGGAAGGCGGTCGACCCATTAGTATGCTGCAGATCGTGCGTAACTACGAAACGGCGATCAAACGGGCCGGCGGAAAGATTCTCGGCACCGGCGATGAAAGGCGGATGGCAGCCGAGATCAGAAAAGAAGGTACCTTGACCGGGGTCTATATAGAAGCGCACAACGACGGCAGGAATTACAATCTGACGATCGTCGAGTCGCAGACGATGCAGCAGGAGGTCGTTGCAGACGCCACGGCGATGCGGAATGACCTCGCCGAAACAGGCAAGACAATAATCCAAGGCATCTATTTCGACACCGGTTCGTCCACAATCAAACCTGAGTCGGAGCCAGCCCTGGTCGAGATGGTGAAGTTGTTCAACGGCTCTCCCACACTCAAGGTCTACGTCGTCGGTCATACGGACAACGTCGGCAGCCTCGAATCAAACCTTAAACTCTCTTCTGACCGCGCCGCTTCCGTGGTCAAGGCGATTACCGCGCGAGGCGTAGCAGCGTCACGCCTGAAGTCTGCTGGAGTTGGTCCATACTCGCCGGTAGCCTCAAATGACACGGATGGAGGTAAGGCGAAGAACCGTCGGGTGGAGTTCGTCAAACAATAGACCATTGATTTTGTAGCAGAGGATGGTGCTTTTATTGGAACCAGCTAACCAGCGGGGCAGGCACACTGCAAAATTCATGCCTGCCTGCCAGAGTGCCTATGGCACGCAGGCGGGGCGAGCAGAGGTTTTGTTTTAATTTGTGAGCCAGAGGTTCATGCGCCTCAGGCGCAATTGATTTTTTATAGTCAATAAAAAACAAAGGATGCCTTATGAAAAAGATTTTATTTGTTGTTACGAGTTTAATGCTTTTGTCAACGGAATCTTTCTCTCAATGGGTTCAAACCAGCGTGCCGGGAGGAGGATATATTACATCTTTCGCATGCAGTGGCACGAATATTTTTACTGGAACATACGGAGCCGGTGTTTTCCTTTCTACGGATGGCGGGACAAATTGGGTGCCTGCAAATTCAGGATTGATTAATACTACTATTCATGCACTTGCAGTTATTGGAACAAATCTTTTTGCCGGTACATGGGGTGGTATGTTTCTTTCTGAGGATAACGGAAAAAGCTGGAATTCCATTAATACAGGATTAACAACAACTGGAATTCAGGCACTTATAGCGAGCGATAAAAACCTTTTTGCCGGGACTTTTGACGAAGGAGTTTTCTTGTCTACTAATAATGGGACAAGTTGGACTGCGGTCAATACGGGATTAACAAATTTACGTGTTAGTTCTTTTGCTATAAAGGATACAAATCTTTTTGTGGGCACAGATGGGGGTGTCTTTCGTACTACAAATAATGGTACGAGTTGGACTGAAGTCAATACAGGATTAACGCATACTGGCATTACTGCTCTGATTGCAAGCGGTTCGGATCTCTTTGCCGGAACCAGTTATGGAGATATTTATATTTCCACAAATAATGGTGCAAATTGGAATACCACAAACTTGATTAATCCATATTCTAATAATATTACTGCTTTTGCAGTTCGTTCAAATGGCATAGGTGATACCATGCTCTTTGCAGGTACAAATGGGTATGGTGTTTTTCTATCTACAAATAATGGAACAAGTTGGTCCAGAGTAAATACTGGATTAGCAGCTATGTCTGTATTTGCTTTAATGGAGTATGGAACAAGCCTCTTTGCCGGTACGGAAGTCGGTGTTTTTATCACCAACAATGACGGTGCAAATTGGAATGAATGCGACTCCGGTCTATCGGCAACTGAAGTCCATGCGTTTAATACAAAAGGTTCAAATATTTATGCCGCTACTTGGTCGAGCGGAGTATTTGTTTCCACAAATGATGGATTGAATTGGACGCGTCTCAATACTGAAAGGAATATATACAATATTTCATCGCTTGTAGTAAGTAATTCAAATATCTTTGTCGGAACTGAAGTCGACGGTTTCTTTATTTCCACCGACAATGGTACTACATGGTCAACTAGCAATACAGGACTGACTAATAATAATATTCAAACTCTTGCTATCTCTGGTTCATATCTTTTTGCAGGAACGTATGGTAATGGTATATTCCTTTCCTCAGACAATGGCGCAAATTGGAATGCTGCCAATATCGGATTGACAAATATGGATGTATTTGACCTGACGGTAGACAATAATACTATTTATGCGGGGACTGACAGCGGTGGTGTTTTTGTTTCGAGTAATAATGGTTCAAGCTGGACATCCCTTGGTGTTGTGTCGTCGAAGTATCAAGTGCGTACAATTTTAATTTGTGATACAAATATCTTTGTTGGAACTTTGGGCGGGGGTATTTTTCTATCAACAAACAACGGTGTTAGTTGGACTGCAGTTAATAACGGCTTGACCGATATCAATATTTTTGATCTCGCTGCCAGCGGCAAAAATATATTTGCCGGAACCTGGCTCGGAGGTATTTTTCTTTCTACTAATAATGGAACGAGTTGGGCTTCTGTAAATACCGGATTGCCAAATGCTCCGGTATACGCTCTCAGAGTGATTGGTGAAAATCTATTTGCTGGAGCTGGTAGTGGAGTTGTTTGGAAACGATCTCTCTCTGAAATGATTACCTCTGCATCTGTCGGACAAGCATCTTCTCAGCTGCCAAAGATTTATAACCTTCAACAGAACTATCCCAATCCATTCAACCCAAGTACAGCTATCTCATTTAGTCTCCCATCAGAATCTTTTGTCACGCTGAAAGTATTTGATATTATGGGCAGAGAGATTGCAACTCTTGTCAATGAAGAGTTATCTGCTGGAAATCATCTTCAGCAATGGAATGCGGCAAATATGTCAAGCGGAATATATTTTTATCGCTTGAGGGCAGGTGCATTTTCAGAAACAAGAAAACTTGTATTGTTGAGATAGCAATTGCAACATAACCCCCGCCATCCCGATATAAAACATTGGGACGCACACAACGCGAAACAGCGGGATTTCTCCCCGTTGATGAAAGAACGGGACACTGAAAAACGTGCAAACAACGCTCAACAAGCTCGGCTTGTCCAGATAATTGAATCGCGCAAAGCGCGATACTTAATCTCAATAAGCGCCCGCCCAAAGATAAAGCATGGCGGATAAATGGGTACGTTAAGCATGGCTGGTAACGGTTTAGTATATTTTGGAAGTATGGTGTGTGGCAGTCCCCAACAAAAACATTTGGGGATAAACTTACTTGTCCGCCGTCTTTCCCGCCAGAACGCGCAGCGGGCTGGTTGGCGGAGCACCCGTCCGTTAGGCCACATAGCATAAAATATTTCTAAATAATTTTAGGGCATTCTCAATATGAAAATAAACACCATTGCAATAGAAAGAAAAAAGAATCCGATATACTTTTCTCTTCTTGCTGAACACAACTTAATTATGGCTGAGCATGATCGCATTAATCGTCTTATTGTGGACTATCATATTCCTGAGTTATTTTTATATGGCCAAAGAAAGAAAATTGGCTTACTTGGCAAACAGGTCAAAGAACTTCATGGGCGTTTTCTCCTTTGGGATAAGGAGGTTTCTGTTTTTACTATTCATCCTAATCTTAATTTCCCAGAAGAGGTAGATGCTAATACAAGCTTTTTTCATTATATGGATGTCCTCCGTGATGTCAGGCTCTATGGAAAGTATGCATTCGATTCGATGATAGTCAATTACCAACGGGTGTATAATAGTTATGCTTCTCAACTCAATTTTCTTATTGCGATGTTTTCCTTTGCCGCCTCTTTTGCTGGATTGATTGCCTCCTTGGTCGGCTTGATGATCGCTCTCAGATTGCATTAACAAATAGTCTCACTCAGAGATAAAGAGATGACCGCCCTTTTTCATTATGGTGCCCCAAAACTTTTAAGATAATTTGAAAGTTGGTACAATGAACTTGGTTCGTTATTTACATATTGAAAATTATCAGTACCGCATCCCGATTTATCGGGAGCCCGTCCGTTAGGGCGCGGCGGCATTTATCCAACAAAATATCAGAGAATATTATTGTGACTTTTTCAATTAATTTCAGTCGAATACATCTTGAACAAGCCTTGACAGCGAAACAATTGCGAGTAATTGTGATCATCAGAATTGCCCTGATGCTTGGAATCTCGTTCTACTACTTCGTAGTTCTTCTATTATATTCCATGTTCAATCCTGACAGCTTTAGCAAACAAGATATGTCGTTGATGAATGTGCTTTCCGTAGCACATGCTGTGTTCACGCTGGTAGCGGCCACAATAGCGTTCTATCTCTCAAGCCTTCAGCTGCGTCCCGAACGTCTCACCGAGCAGTCTGACATTCAAACACCGGAAGAGGCAGCTCTTTATGCCGTGGGATTATACCGGGCAAGCTCACTATTACTCATGGCGCCAATTGAAGGAGCTTCCTTCTTCGGAGCCGTGATTTGTATGATTGGGGTTCAGAACGGGACAATAGAATTTTATCCGATGTATTGGCTGAATGCAGCATCTGCCGTTTTATTAATCTTGGTGGGAATAATGACATTCCCGACACGCGAGAGGGTTCTCGAAACGTTGGAGTCTGCATTCGTGCAACGGTGATTCTTGTGAGGCCGCGGGCTAACCAAGCGCTCCCCGGAAAAAGAATTCAGGGCAGGCAAGCTCGGCTTGTCCAGATTTAAAACATTACTACTATTTAAAGTGGTGAGGGTTACAGATATCAATGGAACTATCTTCCAGACTCATTCAGGAGCATCAGCAAAGTTTTGGTGAATTCAAATGATATCTTCAGCGATGCCGGAGAGATAAGTCTCGAACGGTCTTCCAATGTATGCATGACAAGATTCCCTAAGTTTTCCTGTCGCCAGTAGTGAGAAACTTCGAGAATCTAAAATAGGGTGAGGAATAATTTCCGGGAATTCTAATGTTTTAATAACGATTTATAAATTATTTAATAATCGATTCATCAGTTTCACTGAACTACCGTCGGATTTGTTTATTGTGTACGGAGATTTACCGTTATGCCCATTACTCGATTTCAGAGAATTCCGATGTACTCTTTGGTGCACTCTGGTATTGGTGCAGTTTGCGATAGAAGGGAATGAATGAAAATCAGTGCGATGGTTAATACGGTTGCTGAAAAAAAAACAGAATTTATTTTTCATTTCTCTCTCATTTATAATGTTCTATGATGAAAATGGATTACTTCACAAATAACACTGCAATCTATATGCCGCATAGAAAATCAGGAAATCTGTTTGAAATGAAGAATCTTCTTTCTTCACTCGTGCAAGTAATGCACCATACTGCATATTTTGCGCCTCATAAACGGATAGCAACTGCAAGAGTTGTTCCTCGCGGCTTGGAAATATTTGGTCAAAAAAAGAGAGGTGGATCACATTGGGACTGGAACAACATTGACCTGTCTCCCAAAAAGTGATCCAAAATTATCTTAAGTAAAAAGTTTTCGATGGATCAAAGGAGGCAGCAACGGGCAATTTCTATTTTTGTTGGCATACATCAATACATGATAGGATAAATATCTTCAATTGTCCGACTTACAAACTGACGTTACGCACGGTAGGAACAGCGCTTAACAAAATAAATTTATCATTCCCGAATGTTTTCATGAGTGCATTCAAACCTGACGATGCTTGTTGTTGTCCGGTAGGTGTCACACAGTCTACGCTGAGAGTCTCATCAACGTGCAGAACTACCTTCCAGACTCGTTCAGGAGCATCAGCAAAGTTTTGGTGAATTCATACGACATCTTCAGCGATGCAGGAGAGACAAGTCTCGAACGATCTTCAAATGTATGCATGACACCAAGAACTTTCGGTGTATCGATGGAATCGGCTTTGTAGCCGTTGCGCACATACTTACTTAAACGCTCGGCGTCACCTTTCGGAACGATCGAAACGGCGATATCTTGCAAATTGGATTTTTCAAACGACACTTGATCCGAAGCGGGGAACTCCGCGCTCTCAAAGAACGGGAACCCTGTTTGTTTCGCTGCTTCATGAACATAACGCATAATATTTTGACTATTGCTGCCGACCGGTCCCACATACACTTCCTCACCTGTGCCTTCAATATCGAGATTGATCATCGCAATATGACGCTGAGGGATGACAAACTGTGTGATATAATAATCTGATCCGAGGAGCCCTGCCTCTTCCAGATCGAAGAAACAAAAATCCACACTGTAATTCCACACCGTATCTTGAAGTTGTTTAATGAGCGAAAGCAAAACAGCAACGCCGCTGCCGTTATCATTGGCGCCTGGGGACTCGCCAAATGCATCGTAGTGCGCTCCGACAACGATTCGCTTTGTCCCTGCTCCGACCCGAACGATAATATTTTCACCTTTGGTCATCGTTGTATCTTTTTTATTGACGACAATATGATTAAACGGCGCAGCGACGTACCCAACACCGAGAGCATGTAATTGATTTTTGATGAACTCACAGCGTCCTTGATGTGTTTTGCCTTCAATGCCTACGACAGATGAATACAGCTCGTCTTCGATCTGCACCTGAGCCAATGAGAGCGAAGATGCGAGTAAGACAACAAAGATAAAAAGATAAGAACGTTTCATAAATCCCTCATGTATTATTCAACCGTATGCGAAATGTCGTTTTGAATCCGGATTTGCTCTCTTTGAGAAACAACTTACCGCCGTGATGCGACTCGACGATGCGTTTTGATAAACTTAAGCCTAAACCCCAACCGCGTTTCTTCGTCGAGAAGCCGGGACGAAATACGTCATTGCGATGTTTGAGGTCAATGCCTTTGCCGGTATCGGAAATATCGATGAAGCTGTAGTTTCTGTGTTGGGAAATGGAGTAGGCGATCGTTCCCTCGCCGTTCTCAATGGCATCGAGCGCGTTCTTCGTTAGATTCTCAATGACCCATTCAAATAACTCGCGGTTCATGCGTGCGTACATCGGTCCCGGCGATTCGATAACAAGATGAACTTTCTTACCGAGCTGGGGGATTCGCCGTCGGAAATACTCTGTCACTTTAGTAATGACTTCGGTAAGATTCTCTTCATGTAAATCCGGTTTGGAGCCGATCTTCGAAAACCGATCAGCGATTTTTTGGAGACGGTAGAGATCGGTCTCCATGTCGAGCAGCGTCTCCATTGCTTTTGCATCTCCGGTCGATTGGTCTTTCAACAATTCCACCCAGCCGAGCATGCTTGAAATTGGTGTTCCGAGTTGATGTGCCGTCTCGCGCGCCATACCGACCCAGATGTTGGATTGCTCGCTTCGTTTGACATAGCTGAAACTGATATAGCCGATGAGAACGAAGAGCGCCGCAACAGCAAGTTCAATATAGGGAAGCCGACGGAGCTGAACAATGAGTGTCGACTCGCCATAATGGAGATAACTGAGAACGATCGTATCTTGATATGCAACTTTGATGGGCGGGCGAGAATGGTCCATCTCGGCAATGAGGTCTTTAAGGAATTGGTGTTGTTCTTCCCGTGATCGCGTTGAATCCAGAGAGATGTTCTTAATACTGGCGCTGTAAGGATATGCCGGTTCGTTGTTTCGATCTGTCATCACGACGGGAAAGTCAATGGTATTGATGATCTCAGAAAAGAGGAAATTGTAATCACCATCGCCTGTTTTGCCGTCAGCAACATATTCGTACGACTTGGCATAGAGATCGGCAACTTCTTTTTCTTTCTTGCTGAGCGCATCCACAAGGTCATGGGTGTACCACAATGTCGCGGCGATGATTGCAAAGGCGAGCACCAGCAGGAAAATTTTCAATCTGCCGGAGAGAGGAATAGAACCGGTCGCAGCAGATTTGATAAGCGATGCTGTTTTCATATCGAACAAATACAGTTAACGTACCATCAAAGTTTGATCGCGGCGTGCACCGACCGATACCATCCAGATGCTCGTGTCGAGCATTTTGCTTACTGCTTCGATGTACTGTCTCGCTTCCTTCGGTAATTTTTTATAATTCCGGATATCTGAAGTCTTTGTCAGCCAGCCCTGAAAGGTCTTGAAAACCGGTTCTACCACATCGAGCGTTTGTGAATCAGTTGGGTAATGATGGAGCTTCTTGCCGCCGACTTTGAATCCGGTGCACACCTTGATTTCCTTAAACTCGTCCAGCACATCGAGTTTGGTAATGGCGATTCGTTGGATGCCGTTGACGCGAATGGAATATCGGAGACTTTCCGCATCTAACCAGCCGCATCGTCTCGGTCTTCCTGTGGTGGCGCCGTATTCGCCACCGATTCTACGCAGCCGATCGCCAATTTCATCTTTCAGTTCTGTCGGGAATGGCCCATTGCCGACACGCGTGCTGTAGGCTTTTACAATTCCGACAATAGAGTCGATGGAGGTTGGAGGAATACCAAGACCCGTGCATGCACCGCCGCTTGTCGGATTCGAGGATGTGACAAAGGGATATGTGCCATGGTCAACATCCAGCAATGCGCCTTGAGCGCCTTCCGCAAGAATGCGTTTGTTTTTCTTAAGTGCAGCGTTGAGATATTCGGAAGTATCGGTGATATATTCATCAAACTTCCGGTCGAATTCCTGATATTCATTGATAATAGCATCCACATCGAGCTCTTGCGTTTGATACAACTTACTGAGTAATTCATTGCTTGCTTCAATGTTGCGTTTCAATTTTTTACATAAAACATCACGGTTCAGTAGATCCACAACGCGGATGCCTGTGCGCATATACTTATCGTTGTACGCCGGACCGATGCCGCGTCCGGTGGTGCCGATTTTCTCTGCACCTCGTTCGCGTGCTGCATCGAGCATCTTATGATACGGCATGATCAAATGCGCATTATGACTGAGCAGGAGTCTGCCGCTGATTTTGATGCCGGCATCTTTCAGCTGTTGGATTTCCGTCATCAATGCCACCGGATCCAACACGACGCCGTTTCCAATGACGCATTTTACATGCGGGTGAAAAATGCCGGACGGAATGAGATGAAGGACAAACTCTTTTTCCTTCTTTCCTTTTTTGGCTGGTAAAACGACAGTATGACCCGCATTGGCTCCGCCTTGATAGCGAGCGACGATATCGACCTTTTCGCTCAAATGATCGACAATTTTTCCTTTTCCTTCATCGCCCCATTGGGCACCGACAATGATTTGTACTGGCATATGTATTTTTATGAGTTTGTGTGAGTGTTGATGCTGTTAATTTTATGTTCGTTTTAAAGAACTGAAAACTCATGCTGCAAAACTATTTAGCTATTTTTCGCACGAAAGACAAGTACAACACAAAACTCTACCATGTCTCCGAGTGAATCTTTTTTGGATCAAATTTTTTCTTTGGTTTATCTTCACCTGTTGGATGACCGACGGGGACGACATTAAGAGGGATGACATCTGACGGAATATTCAAAATTGATCTTACAGATTCCATTCTGTCGGGATAGGGATATGCCGCAGTCCAAATGGCGCCAAGGCCTAAAGCTTCAGCCGCAAGAAGTATGTTTTCACTTGCCAATGTAGAATCAATGACAGCGTATTCGGCCATTTGTTTATGTGCTTTTGCCGGAATACCGCAGACGATAATTGCTGCGCCTGACTTGAAAAGCATTTTAGCAAAGGGCAGTGCATCAGCAAGAGTATCAAGAGTCTTTCTATCGGTAACAACGATAAATTCCCACGGCTGACAATTAACTGCACTTGGAGCTGCCATAGCAGCCTTCAAAAGAATTTCTAATTGGTCTTGAGTTACCGATTCGCCCGTAAAATTCCGCACACTTTTGCGATTGTGAATGACAGTAAGTGTATTAGATATAGTCTGTTGGTTCATCGTCACCTCATACTTCAATAAGTTTTTGCCTTTATTCGCATAATGGACTATATTGCCTCCGTTAATACATACAATCCTACCGAAATATGAACAAAGGAGCAAGCGGTGGATAAGTTCGTTATCAATGGCGGAAAGCCCCTCAGTGGCACAGTCATGATCGGCGGTGCGAAGAATGCAAGTCTCGCACTGATGCCGGCGACGATTCTGGCGAATGGAATATATCATCTTCATAATACTCCGGATTTGCGCGACATACTTACGATGGGACGTTTGCTTGAAACGATGGGGGTAGGTGTATCATTAGTCGACCAAACATTAACGATTGATACGAAGACGATGAACAGCTACGAAGCACCGTATGAACACGTAAAACAAATGCGGGCTTCTATTTATGTATTAGGTCCGTTAGTGGCAAGATTTGGTCAGGCGAAGGTTTCACTTCCCGGAGGCTGTGCGTGGGGACCGCGTCCGGTGAACTTGCATATCGAAGGTATCCGAAAACTTGGAGCTGAGATTGAGCTTGATGCCGGCTATATCATCGCAAAGGCGAAGCGTCTCAGTGGTACGCGAATTCTTTTTGATGTCTCGAGTGTCGGTGCAACAGGCAACGTGATGATGGCAGCTGTACTGGCAAAGGGAACTACTCTCATCGAAAATGCAGCGCAGGAACCGGAGATGGTCCAATTGTCAGAGTTTCTCGTGAAGATGGGAGCGAAGATTCACGGGATCGGTACAGGCCGTTTGGAAATAGAAGGTGTGGATGAATTGCATCCGGCAGATGTTACAACTATTTCGGATCGAATCGAAGCCGGTACATTCCTCATTGCCGGAGCAATGGCAGGAAAAAAAGGAGGAATGATTCGTCTGGAGAAATGTAATCAGCACCATATGGGTGCGCTTATAGTGAAGTTGGAAGATATCGGTGCGAAGATCAGAACGGGTGCCGATTGGATAGAACTTACACCGCCCGAGAAAATCTATGCAGTCAATGCGACGACAGCAATCTATCCAGGTTTCCCGACCGACATGCAGGCGCAATGGATTGCACTGATGTCGTTGGCACAAGGGACAAGTATCGTAAAGGATACAGTCTATTTCGACCGTTTTACACACGTGCCGGAATTGATTCGCCTTGGCGCGAATATTACGTTGAAAGAAAATGTTGCCACCGTCATAGGTGTGAAAAAATTGACAGGTGCAAAAGTAATGTCCACCGATCTGCGCGCAAGCGCGTCGCTCATTCTCGCCGGTCTTGTAGCAGAAGGAACAACGGAAGTTCTGCGTGTGTACCACATCGACCGCGGATACGAATCTGTTGAAAAAAAACTTCAAGCGCTCGGCGCGGATATCCTTCGTGAAAAGGGAGAGGAATTTTAATTTATTCATAAGGGCGAGGGTATCTCGCCTTTGCCGAGATATCTCCAATGATAGGAATCCAAAGATTCATTCAAACACGTGCATTTCAAATTTCTGTACTTATTTTTATTCTTTTTACCATTGCTTGTACACGCGTTCCGCTTTTCAACTATCTTGGCTTTGAATTCTCTGCGCTCACCGTGGTTCTTGCCGGGTTTGTTGGCGGACTTCTCACACTTTCACTCTGGAAACAAACCGACTGCGAATGTAAAGCAGATGTCTGGCAGTTTGTCGGTGAAATCGCGTTCGTTCAATTTATCCTTCTTGTTATTCCGTTTCTTATTTCACTGGCGAATGTTCTCTTCGTGAAGAACTGTTCTATTGGGGATGGAATGGTGCTCTATGTTCTTACTGTTGTTCCCGGTGTACTCTTCTCGGTTGCTTTAGCAATGGTTGTCGGAATAGTATTCGAAAAATGGCGAAAGACAATATTTACAGTATTGTACATTCTTGTTCTTCTGCAGATTCCGCTTGTTACATTTTTCCGCCCGCAAATATTTGCTTTTAATCCAATTCTTGGCTTTTTCCCTGGATTTACATATGACGAAACACTGCAAGTGACCCAACGCTTGCTGATTTACCGATTAGCGACATGTGCCGCATCCGGATGTCTCGTTACCTCTGCAGTATGGATTTGGCACATTCGTTTTCACAGGAAAGAACGTACAGATGCTTCTTATCAATCTTTTCCCTTCATAGAAATCGTACTACTTGCATTGCTGCTTCCAATTGTTCTTGTGATGATGTTGTTCAGCGATCGGCTCGGATTCTCATCGTCTCAACACTATATCCAACAGAAGCTTGTTGGGAATTATCAGACTACACATTTCGAAATCATTTATCCTGCCGGTTCTGTGCAGCGTGAACAAATCGAGCAACTGGGACGCTTGCACGAGTACTATTACAGTAAGCTTTCACACGCTCTGAATGTCCAGACCCAGGAGCGTATTGTTTCTTTCTTGTATTCCTCACCCGAGGAGAAAGGAAAGCTTATCGGGGCAGGGCATACGGATATCGCCAAACCATGGCTGCGGCAGATTCATATTAATCTCACAGATGTGGATGCAGGTTTGAAGCATGAAATGGCGCACATCCTTGCTGGAGAATTTGGCTGGTCGCCTCTCAAGATTTCACACAACTCGGGGCTTGTGGAAGGAATCGCGGTGGCAGTTGGAGACGATGTGTTGTACGATGAACCGCTCGACCGCGCCGCTGCTTTAGTCTTTGCCGCCGGTGTCAATCCGGACATGGAATCATTATTCTCGTTCTCTGGATTTGCGAAAGTGAATGCAGGAGTGAGTTACGCACTTGCAGGATCGTTCTGCAAATTCCTTATTGATTCGTTCGGGATTGATCAGTTCAAGAAGCTTTATCTCTCCGGAGATTTTGTTCTCACATACAACCGCACTCTTCCTTCGCTTCTCACGGAATGGCGAACGATCGTTCACCGCCAACAATTCACGGCAAACGACAGCATCAAAGCTCAATATTTCTTTCGCCGTTTATCGATCTTCGGAAAAGAATGTGCACGAGTGATTGCTAATCTCAACTCGGAAACAAGAGAACTTCTAGCTCGTCATGAATTTGAAAAAGCACTTGCATCGACAGAGCGATCGCTGAGGTTAAGCAAAACACCTGAAGCTGTTTTCCAAAAAGCTACAACATTGTTCGAATTGCGGAGATTCAAAGATGCTGCAGACTTTGTTGAAACTCAATTGCGCGACACGAGCTTCGGTTCCGCTCTTCTCCCGATCCATCTCCGGCTCGGTGATGCGTATTGGGCGATGGATTCACTCGTTCGTGCGAAACAAGAATATGAAATGATGGCACGTTCTCATCTGAATGCCTGGTATGAAGAAGCATGTGTGCTTCGGTTAGAATCATTGAAGAATGAACAAGACCGCAGCGAGCTGCGAGTCTATTTCACTTATTCCATGGAAGATACGGTTCGAATGGATCGACTTTCAAAATTATCTTCTCCGCTTGCCCGATACTTGCTCGCACGTGAACTCGCAGGCAAAGAGAAATACAGTGAAGCTTGCAGTATTTTTGAACATATGAGTTCTTCGAACTTAAAATCACTTGAGTTCTTTTATCTTCAGCGGCTTGGGCGAGTGTACTTCTCAATGCAAGAATGGAAGAAAGCAGGAACATTATTTGAGAAAGCCTTGCCGGTTGCTCCGACTATTTCGTTAAAAATTGAAATAAAAGAATGGATAGAACGATGTGAGTTTGAATCAAAGCCACCTTCAGAAGGCGTCTGAGAGCCTTGTCAAAGCTGCCAATAACTTAACCAAGAAAATTTTGACAAGGTTACTGTGGCGACCTCCGAAGGTTACGCATAGAGGAAATAGTAAACGAGGACACAATATGGAATGCAATAAGCCAAAAAACTTGAAGAAATGTAATTGCAGTTATGAACCTTGTTCACGCAAGGGAACGTGTTGTGAATGTATACAGTATCATTTGCGCATGCAAGAATTGTCCGCTTGCTGTTTCCCGGACAGTGTTGAACAGACATACGACCGGAGTTTCCGCACGTTTGCCCAAGGTGTAATGGGTGGGAAGATTTCGAATTGAAAAACCTTCCGAAGAGCAGGAAGCATTAACATTGACTTCCGCGTAGCAGAATACTGTCTCATTCCCTTCGGAAGGTCACGCAGCTTCCATTGCATTTCCAGCAATTTTTGGCTTTATTTAAGTGCATAATATAAAATGCCCGAAATCTCTCGCCGATTATTCTACGGTAGATTTTGGGAATCTCTAGAACAAAACAGAAATCACTTATCATTCGGAGTATCAACCATGTCACAAACAATTACTGATGTATGGGCACGCGAAATCCTCGATTCACGAGGAAATCCTACAATTGAAGTCGAAGTTGAATTAGAAAATGGCACGATCGGCAGAGCGGCAATTCCCAGCGGCGCTTCGACAGGTGAAAACGAAGCTGTTGAGTTGCGTGATGGTGATAAATCGCGTTATTCAGGCAAGGGTGTTTTGAAGGCAGTGAAGAATGTCAATACCATCTTATGCAAAGAAGTTACAGGATTTGATGCACTCGATCAAGTCGGTATCGATAAGATGATGATTGCATTAGACGGTACACCAACAAAAGCAAAATTAGGTGCAAATGCCATTCTTGGTGTTTCTCTTGCAGTTGCAAAAGCAGCGGCACAATCATTGAAAATACCTCTGTATCGTTACATCGGCGGCACGAATGCAAAAGTTATTCCTGCGCCAATGATGAATATCGTAAACGGCGGATCGCACGCTGACAATAATGTGGATTTTCAGGAATTCATGATCTTCCCGGTTGGGCTTCCCACGTTCGCCGAGGCGTTGCGCAGTGGTGCAGAAGTTTTTCATACACTCAAAGGAGTATTGAAGAAAAAAGGATATAACACTGCAGTTGGTGATGAAGGCGGATTTGCGCCAAATTTGAAATCAAATGATGAAGCCATAGAAGTTATTCTTGAGGCAATTACGAAAGCTGGATACAAACCGGGTAAACAGATTTACATTGCACTTGATCCGGCGGCGAGTGAATTCTATGATACGGCTAAGAAAAAATATATATTTGGCAAATCGGATAAATCCGAAAAATCATCAGAAGAAATGGTGAAGTTCTATGAAAACTGGATAAAGCAATATCCGATTGCTTCATTGGAAGACGGAATGGCAGAAGGCGATTGGAATGGTTGGAAACTCCTTACAGATGCTGTTGGCAAAAAAATTCAGCTTGTCGGCGATGATGTATTCGTGACGAATGTCGAGTATCTCTCCAAAGGAATTAAAATGGGTGTTGCGAATTCCATTCTCATCAAGGTTAACCAGATTGGCACACTTACCGAAACACTCGATGCTGTTGAGATGGCAAAGAGAGCAAGCTACACTTCCGTGATCAGCCACCGTTCCGGTGAAACGGAAGACACAACGATCGCCGATATCGCCGTGGCGACGAATTGCGGAATGATCAAGACCGGTTCTGCAAGCCGCACCGACCGAGTTGCGAAGTATAATCAATTACTTCGCATTGAGGAAGAACTCGGAACAAACTCGATCTATGCCGGTAAATCAGCGGTGAACGCGAAGTTGTAAAGATATCGATGAAGAACACGAAGAAACTGGGAGGGAGGTACACTCCCAGCCACATGGCGCACTCTTCACTGCTTCGTTGTGTGGAAATATTCTCTCGCGTTTTGATATTATTTTTTAATTGCTTAGAATTTGCTGACAAAAGTTTACAAAATAAAGGAAGATTGTCTTGATTACATCATTACCGACACAATATGCGCCAGCAGAACGTGCAACCACAGAAGATTTGAATCAACAAATTAATTTTTTTATAAAAAACTCTTTACAGAGTGAAGTACTGAATGCTGTACCTATCATAGTTGTAATTTTGAATGAACACAGGCAAATTGTTTTTGCCAATCATGCAATGGACAAATTCATGAAATTATCTGGAGAACATTCTTCACATGGGAAAAGACATGGCGAAGTGTTGCGATGTATACATGCAATAGAAAGCGAAGGTGGATGCGGTACAACAGAATATTGCCGTACATGCGGTGCTGTGCGTGCCATCCTTGTCAGCCAGAAAGGAAATGCAAGTGTTCAGGAATATTTAATATCGCGAGAAGGAAATTTAGACCCATTGGAATTGAGAGTTACCGCAACACCTCTGAATACCTATCATGGAACATTCACGATTTTTACGATTAGCGATATTAGTCACGAAAAACGCCGTCGTGCGTTAGAACGAATATTTTTCCATGATGTATTAAACACGACAGGAGGACTCACTGGGTACTTTGAGATGATGGAAGAAGAAGATCCGCAAATTCAGAAAGAATGTCTGAGTACAATCAAACATCTTTTGAGAAAACTTATTGATGAAATTAAAGCACAAGTTGAACTTGCGGCAGCAGAAAGCAATGAATTAGCAGCAAACCCAAAAGAGATTAATTCAATTGATTGCATACAAGAAGTTTGCGAATTCTATCGCCACCACATTGTTGCGGAAAATCGTACAATCAGCGTTGATCTTCATGCAATGCGAATTATGTTTGTATCCGACTCAACTTTATTGGGACGTGTTCTTGGCAATATGATTAAGAATGCACTCGAAGCATCTCCAGAAAAAGGAATAGTTACAGTAGGCTGTGCTCATCACAACGAATCTGTTGAATTTTGGGTGCACAATACATCGTTTATTCCAAGAAATGTTCAGTTGCAAATGTTCCAACGATCATTTTCTACAAATGGTTCGAACCGTGGACTTGGCACATACAGTATGAAACTACTAAGTGAGCGGTATCTCCATGGAAAAGTTTCGTTTACTACATCGCAAGAAGAAGGAACGACATTCCGAGTGACAATACCGCTTGTTCTTAATATTAATTAAAACGCGATGAGGAAATTTCTATAGCAGTATTGAAGACCTGAAAACCGTCGAGATGATCGATTCACTTTGAATCAAAGGGAACAAAGTTGTTGCAGCATTCGAAGTAGAATCAATTACTCCACATTGAGGAAGAACTCGGAACAAACTCGATCTACGCCGGTAAATCAGCAGTGAATGCGAAGTTGTAAACTGTGAAGGACGTAAATATGGCTGGGAAGGAGTTCCAACTTCTCACCAGCCTTTCTTTTTCAAACATTGATCCATCTTAACCACCAAATACCGCCCCAAGCCCATACGCCAATGTACAATTGGCACAAATTCTGGGGAAGAAAAACCTGGAATGTTATATCGCAATTTATCGAAACGTATTGCCCGAAGGGTGGTATAGTGATGGATCCATTCTCCGGCAGTGGCGTCACTGCACTAGAAGCATTGAAGCTTGGAAGGAAAGTGATTGCCGTTGATCTCAATCCTATTGCGACAGAAATATTACGGCTTACTGTTGAATATATAGAACCACTTCGCTTGCGGGAAGCATTTGTCCGTGTTGAACAAGATGTAAAGTCGCAGATCGATGGTTTGTACGTAACGGAATGTCGGAAATGTGGTGAAGATATTCCGGTTGAGTGTTCAATTTGGAATCGGGATGAAAAGAAAAATCTGACTCTCAAAGAACTTCGTTACAAATGCACAAACTGTGGTAAAGTTGTTGAAAAAGGCGGAAAACCAACCAGGAAAGATCTCAAAAGAATAAAAGAGATCGAAGAAGAATTCAACAAGAAAAAAATTTGGTATCCAAAGAATCCGCTTTATTATTCAGATGGAACACCGTTTATGAAGAAGGAACGGTATGAATCCATCGATGAACTATTTACTCCACGAAATCTCTATGCACTTGCTTTGCTGATGAAATCCATTGAGAAAGAGGAAGATGAGAAGTTAAAAGCTTTCTTGAAAATTGCATTCTCCTCAATGGTGCATTTGTGTTCAACGATGGTACCCGCTCTCAGCCCGGCGCCAACTAATCATCAAACCGCATTCAGTTCTGTGTGGACACAACATAGCTTTTGGTTTGCGCCTGAATTCATGGAACAAAATGTCTGGAATAAATTTGAAAGTTCAATACTTGGTCATCAGGGACTTCTTAAAGCGAAGGTGGAATCCAACAAATTTTTTAAGGATGTGAAGATAACCACGAACCCCAAGCAAGTCCTTGAAGGGAAAGCAGACATCTGCATAATCACTGGCGATTGTCTGGATGTCTTTGCAAAACTTACCTCACGCTCAGTGGATTATATCTTTACTGATCCTCCATACGATGCTTCGATCCAATACGGCGAGCTTTCATATATGTGGGCTGCCTGGTTGAAAAAGGATACGGGTTACACTGATACAATTTCTGCTAAAGAAGTTGTTCGCAATGAACGGCAACATAAAGATTTCGATGTTTATCACGGTTTATTGAAAAGCAGTTTTGAGGGAATGCATGCAGCGCTGAAACTTGGGCGCTACATGACTGTCACATTTCATAATCCCACGTTTCAAGTGCGAAATGCAACAATTCGCGCGGGAACGTATGCTGGATTTGAGCTTGAAAAAATTCATCATCAACCTACTGCACAAAAATCAGGAAAATCACTTCTGCAACCATTTGGTTCTGCCCAGGGTGATTTTTATCTTCGTTTTCACAAACCACAATCGGAAGCATCTCGCATTGAAGTACCGGAAGAAATTGATGAGAAGCGTTTTGAAAAGATTGTTGTTGATACCACAATCCAATTGCTGGCGGAAAGAGCAGAACCAACTCCATATACCATTGTTATCAATTTTATCGATCCTATTTTGGCAAAGCAAGGATACTTCTCCAATCTGCATACAGGACTAGATGTCAAAATGGTGTTGAAAAACCACATCGGCCAAGAGTTTAAGTTAGTAGAAGAACGTCTTGGAGGTGCAAAAGGACAGTTGTGGTGGTTCAAGGATCCGAATCAAGTGGCGCGATTGAAAGAAATTCCGCTTACCGAGCGAGTAGAGCAGACTGTTTTGCGTCTTCTTCAAGGAAAAGGAAGAGTAACATTCACAGATGCGTGGGAAGCTGTGAGTATTCAATTTCCTAACTCGCTGACATCGGATAGCACGAGTATTAAAGAGGCACTGGAACAATATGCACGACCTGTGACCGGTGGATTCTGGTTGCTAAAGCCACAAGTGCGCGAGCGAATAAGTCAGCACAGCGAAATCATTGCGGTGTTGGCAGAAGTCGGACAAGCTCTAGGTTATAAAATCTGGATTGGAAAAAAGGAACAAACTGATTTTGCTGCTGGAATTATAGGGGCAAAGAAGCTTCTTCAAAACTATGTTGATGCCGACCTTTCCAAGGTGAGCGGTATTGAAGACCTGAAAACCGTCGAGATGATCGATTTACTCTGGATCAAAGGGAACAAAGTTGTTGCAGCATTCGAAGTAGAATCAACAACAACAATGACAAGCGGATTGGTTCGCGGATCGAATCTTTCACAGGATGTACCAAAGTATATGATCATACCTCAGGAGCGGGAAGAACAGCTTCAGCGTAAGATGAAATCACCGATGTTTGCGGAACGATTCGAACTTGATAGTTGGAAAATTTTGTTTTTCGATACAATTAGATCGAATTATAACAAATTGAAAACTGGTAAGATACTTATCGATAAATTGATCAATGAAAAAGTGAAAGTTACGTCAGTCAACGAATCATTGGCTGAATATAATCTATTTACAGTTAAGGAAAAATTATAATGACTCCACACATAAAATTTGGTACAGACGGATGGCGCGGAGTGATTGCCGATGATTTCACTTTTGAAAACATCGCGAAGGTTGCACTTGCGACAGCGAACTTCTACAAGCGAGACAAAAAAATAAAAAACGGCATTGTTGTTGGGTACGATTCGCGTTTTCTATCAATGGAGTTTGCAGAAAAGGTATCGGAAGTTCTTGGCAATCGCGGAATGAAGGTTATTCTCTCAGATAAGATTTCTTCTACGCCGATGGTCTCTTTATTGACGAAAAAGTTCGATGCCGCCGCAGGCATCATCATTACTGCCAGCCACAACCCAGCGAAGTACAATGGCTTCAAAATCAAGGGAAACTTTGGTGGTCCAGCTTTTCCAGAGTCAATCGAGAAAGTGGAGAAGGAACTGAAGAAAGTTATAAAGTCAAAAGTAGTAAGCAAAAAGTCGTTTGAGGAGTTGGTTGAAAAAGGGCTCATAAAAAAAATTGATTTCACCTCGATATACATTAAAGATATTAAGAGTAAAATAAATATTGATCTTATCAAGTCGTCCGGAATTAAAATTGCTTACGATGCGATGCACGGTGCAGGTCAAGGAGTGATGGATCAGATTCTTCCGCTGAAGGTATCGATACGCGGTGATTTCAACCCGTCATTTGGCGGGAGTCATCCCGAACCATTGCCACAAAATACTCCTGGATTGATTGAGGCAATTGTGAAAAATGGATGCGACATCGGCATTGCCACGGATGGAGATGCAGACCGCATTGGTGCGTTTGATGAGAATGGCAACTTCGTCGATTCACACCGGATCTTTGCAATTCTTCTGAAATATTTTATCGAAGAAAAGAAGATGACCGGCGAAGTGGCGAAATCGTTTTCTGTCAGTCAAATTATCGACAAGATGTGCAAGAAGTACGGCTTGGTATTGCACGAGACACCGGTTGGATTTAAATATCTCTGCCGATTGATGGTCGAGCGCGACATTTTGATTGCGGCAGAAGAAAGCGGCGGAGTTGGTGTGAAAGGACATTTGCCAGAGCGCGATGGGACGTACATCGGATTACTGCTATCCGAAATTATGGCAACTCGGAAAAAGAAACTCAGTGAACTTGTGAATGAATTAATGAGCGAGTTCGGATGGCATTATTTCAATCGATACGATGCACATCTGACCGAAAAAGAGAAACAGCGTATTCTTGCTATTTATAAGAAAGGACCGAAGCAGATTGCCGGATTTTCTATTCAACGTATTGAAACCAAAGACGGTTTCAAACTTTTTGTGGAAAATGGGTGGGTGCTCGTCCGTGCGTCAGGCACAGAGCCGTTGATCCGATTTTATGCTGAAGCAGAGACACCGGAGAAAGTTGAAACATTGCTGAAAGCAGCCCGAGAAGTCTAACAAGCAATTCCATGCAACATATAAAAAACCTCCGACCCTATATGCCGGAGGTTTTTTTATTCTTGTATAAATTGGATACCTAAATGAAAGGTAACTACTCAGCATTTTTTTGTAAATAGAAAAATAATTCCCTCTCTTCACAGGAGGGGGTTAGGGTGAGGTTAAAGAATAAAAGGATAAACTGACCCCACCTTAGTCCTCCCCTAAGAGGAGAGGAAACCATGGTAAAGAATGGCACTATCGAAAAACACTTTGAGTAGTTACAATGAATGAATTAAAACGCGGTGATGAACTCCAGCTTGAAATCACCGATGCAGCTTTTGAAGGAAAAGCCGTCGCTCGCCATGAAGGGCTGGTCGTGTTTGTTGAAAACGCTGTGCCCGGCGATCTCGTTGTTGCGAAACTGTCCAAGATCAAAAAAAGTTTTGCTGAAGCAAAACTCGTGCGTGTGGAACGCCCGTCGCCTTTGCGCGTCGAACCACGCTGCAAATATTTTGGTGTGTGCGGCGGCTGTAAATGGCAGCATGTTGCTTATCAAGCGCAGCTTCGCTTCAAACAGCAGCAAGTTGTAGACGCATTCGAACGAATCGGCGGTTTCTCGAATATTCAGGTTTCATCGATTATCGGAGCAGACGAGATTTATTTTTATCGCGGAAAGATGGAATATTCGTTTGCCGAAAAACAATGGTTATCTTCTCCGCCGCAAAAATCGGAAGAAGGAATGATCTCTCAGGATGTATCCTTAGAACATCAACAATCCCCGATATTTCTTGGTTTGCATGTTCCTCAGCGGTACGATAAGGTTCTGGATCTTGATGAGTGTCATCTTCAATCTCATTGCTCAAATCAGATATTAAACTTTACGAGAGATTTTGCCCGTCGGAATCATTTGAACGTCTATGACTCTGACCGCAATACTGGGTATCTCCGTTTCCTCGTTATCCGCGAGAGTAAGAAGAAAAAAGAACTCATGGTGAATCTTGTGACATTTGAAGACCGTCCTGATGTGATGAAGCACTATGCGGCAGAGTTGAAAGCGAATGTAGGTGAAGTGACGACAGTGGTGAATACGATTAACGCCAAGAAAGCACAAATTGCATTCGGCGAAACAGAAATAGTGTATCTCGGCAACGGATGGATTCATGAACTACTGGGGAGCCATCACTTCTCGATTTCTGCGAGTTCATTTTTCCAGACGAATGTGGCGCAGGCGGAAAAGCTCTACGGTGTGACGAAAGAATTTGGCGAGTTTAAATCTACCGATACTGTGTATGATCTTTATTCCGGCACCGGTTCCATTGCTATTTCCATTTCGGATGCAGTCAAGGAAGTAATCGGGATTGAATCTGTGGAAAGTGCAATCCGTGATGCGGAAAAGAATGCACGGGAGAATGGTATCACCAATTGCCGGTTTTTACTTGGTGATTTGAAAGAACGATTGACGAAAGATACAGAATGGATGTCATCTCATCCAAAACCCGATGTACTTATCATAGATCCGCCGCGTAACGGCATGCATCCGAAAGTTGTTGAAGAAATAGTAGCGATAGCACCGGAACGAATCGTCTATGTGAGCTGTAATCCGGCAACGCAGGCGCGTGATGTCAAGTTACTTTGTGCGGAGAAGTATCAGCTTATGAAGCTTCAGCCGGTGGATATGTTTCCCCATACGTTTCATATTGAAAACGTTGCGCTGCTTCAAACAAAAATAAATGTGCCGGAATCAAAATAGCGGTGCACTCTCAATTATTGTATCTCTCCGGCGTGAAAATCGTGTTTGTGCATAACTCAATGAAGGGAGAGTGATGAAGAAGAGGAGGAAGCGCTTCATGGAAATATATCTCTCTCAAGCTAAATGTTCTTTAAAAAATGAAGCCACGGAATCTTTATATGCGGCACCGCCAACTTCCCATACATCATTGTGGTCTGCATTGTCGATAAGGAGAAGACGCTTAGGTTTATTGGCGGCATCATAAAGCAACTTGGAGTATTCAGATTTGATAAATGAGTCATTCTTCCCATGAACAATGAGGATAGGGACGTGTACGCGTTTGATGTCTTCCAATGGTGAGACAAGTCTCGCTTTGAAGTTTGCTATTTTCTGGGATTGGACGAGCGCGATATTCCTTAAAAAATGCCAGGGCAATTTGATAATACGTTTTTGGTAATCCACGAAGACAATGCGCAACGAGGTATAGCTGCATTCGGAAACGACGGCAGATATACGAGAATCAATTGCAGCTGCTTGAATCGCAACAGCTCCGCCCATCGATGTGCCGAAGAGACCGATCTTTCCAATTTCTCTCTCTTTTCGTGACCGGAGATATCTGGTAACTGCCGAAACATCATACTTCTCATAAAACCCGTAGGTGCAATACAAACCTTCGCTTTCACCATGCTGGCGTGAATCGTAGAGAAAAATATTGAATCCCTCGTCATAGAGAGATCGCGCGAATCCTATACCGGCAATTTTACAATCACCAACCCCGTGCAAAAAAATTATTGTACCACGAGTTTTTTTCTTTTGCGGGATGAACCAGCAGCTCAACTTCCATCCGTCAAACGTCTCAAGAGTTACATTTTCTTGTGGAAGTCCGGCATCCTTTGGTTCAAGAAGAGGGGTAAATTGAGCGTACCATTCCTTCTTCCGTCGGACCGGTTTGAGTAGAATCAACGGACCTGCGACAAGCAGCACAAACGCTGCCTGAATGAGAAAAAGCACTGAGATAATAAGCAGGTTGAGAAAGATTTCCATGGAAAATCTATCGTGATACGTTCCTGAAATGATCAAAATTATTAAACTGTATCAATATATCAAGGCAGATTGATGGATGCAAGTTATGTGATGAAGCGGTGGGTCCTTGAATGAAGTCTGAGGAGTCATTATCTTTAAGCAAAGCCCCAACCTTTTCTATAGATCAAAGGTCTAATTTTGTGTCTGACGAACAAAGGAATTCTGAAAGTATGACCGGCAGTGAAACCGAGTTGATTATGCAAGCCCAGCAAGGGAATATGAACGCATTTGAACAGCTTGTTCAACTGCATGATAAACGAGTTCTCACAATCGCGGCGGGGTATGTACACAGCGCCGACGATGCAAAAGACATCTATCAGGAAGTATTCCTCCGGGTGTATAAGGGCCTCTCGAAGTTTCAATATAAAAGTGAATTCTCGACTTGGATTTACCGGATAACAACAAATGTTTGTTTGAGTCATCGATCACGCAGGAACAGAAATTCGCATACATCGCTCGATCAGAGTATAAATGATGAAGACGGTCAACCGCATGCATTGAAAGATACGCTCTCTGATACTGCTGCCGCTGATCAGCCGACATATGATGCGGAGATAGCACTGCGCGTGGAACAAGCACTGAAAACGCTCTCACCGCGTCAGCGGATGGTTTTTACAATGAAGCATTATGAGGGATATAAGTTAAGAGAGATTGCAGAAATGCTAAAATGCAATGAAGGAACTGTGAAGAAGTATCTCTTTGAAGCAACGGCACGTTTGCGAAAGAAGCTGAAAGATTTTGCAAGTTGAAAAAAAAAGCGAGGAACGGTCTATGAAACACAAACAGTTTGAGGAATGGCTCCAGCTTTCCTTGTATCATGAATTAAGCGAACAGGAACGAGTTTTATTGGATAACCATCTTACAGCATGTGAGCAATGTCGTTGTAATCTCGATGAGCTAAAAAAACTCCATGGTACGTTGGCACATCGTCAATCGGTTGCAGTACAAGAGTCATTGCTTCAGGATGCCCGAAGAAATCTACGATTACGAATTCTTGCTGGAGCAGCACAGAAATCACTATGGAGCAAAGTGAAAGATGTACTCGATAGAATTCTTGCTCCGCCTGTTCAAGCGACATTGGGCGGAGTCGCGATGATCGCAATTGGAATTCTTGTTGGATATTTCGTCTTCAAAGCACCCTCGGAAAAATCCTTAGCAATGAAACAGACAGCGGCGATGGAAGCAGGAGAGTCTCAAATTACGAATATCCGTTTCCTTGATCGCGATGCACAAACAGGAGATGTGGAGTTTACATTTGAAACAATCACGCCGGTGCACATACGCGGCAATGTAAATGATGAGCATGTGCAAAAAGTACTTGCACGAACACTCGTGAGCGATCAAAATGCCGGCACGCGACTTCGTGCTGTGAATATGATTGGCACACAAACCGGACAAAAACAGAACCATGTTCCTGGATTTGATGCAGAAGTAAAATCTGCTCTCGTTTCGGCGCTTTTGCATGATCGAAATCTTGGTGTACGGAAAGAAGCACTGAGTGTACTCAGAAATTATTTGCCGGATCCGGTCATTGTCCGTGCATTTCTTCAAGTCTTAGCAAACGAGAAGAATACAGGCTTGAAGATTGCAGCAATTAACTCGTTAGATTTGTCTCAATATGAAAACCAACCGGTGAACAGGGAAATTCTTGAGATGTTCAAGAATAAGGCTCAATCGGATGATAATAACTATATCAGAATCAGAGCAAAAACAGCTTTGCAGGAGATACAACAATGAAAACGTATACGCGAATACTCATTGCCACACTCGCGGCATTACTCGCAATGACACTTGCATCGGCAAGAGAAGATGGAAACAGGTCGAAATCGTTTAGCGTCAGCAAAGGAGGGACGATAGAAGTCTCCACAAGCAGGGGAGATATTAATATTTCTCCATGGGATAAAAATGAAGTCTCTGTCGTGATAGAAGGGTTAGACGATGAAGACTTTGACAAAGTAAAGATGACTCAAAACGGGAATATCGTGCGTGTATCATATCGATCACGGTGGGATGATGGTTCAGGACATGTTCGCTTTGCTATCTCTGTGCCGTCACAATTTAATTTGGACATGAACACATCCGGCGGTGACTTGGAAGTAAAAGGGGAACTAACGGGGAAGATCGATGGATCGACCTCGGGGGGTGATATCAAATTAGGAAATGTTTTTGGCGGTCCGGTAGAAGTGACAACGTCTGGGGGCGATATTAGTACAGGAAAGATTGAAGGCGACGGAAGTCTGAAGACCGCCGGCGGAGATATCCAGGTTGGGAGTGTGAATGGCTCGCTCTCTGTCAACACTTCCGGCGGGAATATCCAGGTGGAGACAATCACAAAATCTCTTGATGCGAAAACGGCCGGCGGCAATATCATCATTGGTAATGTTGGCGGAGAAGCGCATGTCTCGACGTCCGGCGGCGATATCAAGGTAGGCAAGGTTTCTGGCAAGGCAACACTCAACACGGCAGGCGGTGATATCGAATTAAAAGGAGCGAGCGGCAATGTTAGCGCAAAAACTTCCGGCGGAGATGTCAAGCTGCAGAATATTACCGGTTCGATTAATGCAAAAACTTCCGGTGGTGAAGTAGAAGCAGAATTGATTCCCAGCGGGAAGGGCGGCAGTAAACTTTCATCATCGGGCGGAGATGTGCGGCTGTATATCGATGAAAATTCTAAGGCAACGATTGAAGCGATCATTCGTCTCGATGGATGGGGTTCACGAAAAAGCCGATATGTTGTGAAGTCGGAATTCCCAAAAGAATCATATGAAACCGATGAAGAAGCTGACGAAATTCGTGCTGTCTATAAACTCAACGGCGGCGGTGAGTTGGTTGAACTGAGCACCTCAAATTCCAATATTGAGATTCATAAATTACGTCGCTGATATTGGTTTGTGTCATTGCGATGTCGCATTGTTTCCAATCAAAATTAAAAAAGAGAGGTTATATGAGACAAAGGACAATAACTCTAATCCATGCGATTCTTTTTATCATCGCAATACATACTCCAATCTTCGCTCAAAGCTCACTCGATTCATTGCTGCGAACATTGCCGGAAACTTGCACGTCGCTGATGCAGCAGCGCGGTTGGCCGAGTCTCTCCATAGCCGTTGTGCTCGATCAAAAGATCATCTTTTCTCAGGCATTTGGTTATGCCGACGTCGACAAGCAAATACTGGCGACGACAAAGACGATCTATCGGGTTGCTTCCATGACAAAACTGTTTAACGCGACGATGCTCATGCAGCTTGCTGAACGAGGGAAGGTAGATATCAACGATCCCCTGGTCAAGTATATCCCCGCATACAAACCGAAATATCTACCAAACACCGGTCCGACAACGTTGCGTCAGCTTGCCACACATACATCAGGGTTGCATGTCGATGCAGCACAGGGCTTCTGGCATTACTTCTCAAATTTCCAATGGGTTGTATCGAACGGAAAGGAAAAGATTGTGTGGGGAGTAACGAAAAAAGATCTGCTCTCAACGCTGGATAAGATTGAGATAGAGCAAACGCCAAATACGTATCCCTACTATTCGAATTTCGGTTTTCAACTGCTCGGTATTGCTCTCGAAAATGCAGCCCATGAACCCTTTGAGAAATATATCAAATCCAACATACTCGATCCACTTGATATGAGGAATTCAGATTTCAGTCTCAATGATGAACAACAAACTCGCTTTGCAGTAGGTTATACTTACCTTGAGCCGGATTTCAAACGTTATCGTGCTCCCGATTGGGAACTGGACGTTCTTAAGTATTCAGGCGGCCTCTACTCAACACCGGAAGACATCGCTCGTTTTATTTCTTTTCAGTTTCGCGATGGAATGGATGGTGATCCTAAAATCCTGAGCGGTGATGGCCTGAGATTTATGCGTACGCCGCAAACATTGCGCAATCCTCAAACTACCGATACCTATGGAATAGGATGGGCAATGTATGACTATGAAGGTCATCAAGTCCTTGGACATGCCGGCGGGCATTGGGGGTTTGGATCAAAAATGTCGGTATTGCCTGACCTCAAACTCGGTGTTGTGGTTATGACGAATTGCAATTACCCGCAAGGATATATAGGTCCGGAAAAAGAATTTACAAAAATCATCTATGAGAAATTCGTCCCAATCCTGGAGAGGAAGAAAACAGAAACAGCGTTTGATTTTCGAAATGTAGACCTTCAAAAGTATTCCGGTCGATATGCTGTTCCCGGTGATTACGCTCAAGCGGATGTACAGGTCAGAAATGATACATTGTATTTCTCCTTAGTGGAGAAGCCTGAATTTAATGCAGCAATCCAGCCTGTAGGTTTGCACCAGTTTTGTTTTGTTGTTGATCCGCGGAAACATCCTATGTTTCGTTTTGGTACAGATGATTCTGGTAAGGTTGTTAACCTCGAATTCCTGGACTTCTGCTTTAAGAAAAAGTGAGAACAGACTTCAAAATCGCTATGGCAACTTACATTTACACTTATCGGAAAGGAATCAAAATGACGAGAAACATGATAATAATCCTTCTTTCCTATCTTCAAATCTTCATTCTGATTCCTTCTTCATCGAAATCTCAACAACGGAATCAACAAGAGAAGGAAGAAAAGTCAAAATGTCCTTGTCTCCAATCGAAAATCCGATTCGATGATTCTTCTATCGAGAAAATTATCCTGCATCCGGAAGAAGTGCTTGCCAATCCCGATGTATTTTGGGCAAGTGATTCAGCATACCAGCTTGTTAAACTTTGGCATCAAAGGGTCTCATTTCCAATTCCGATAGAACAATGGAAAGAATGGATGCAATCTTTCAAGAATCTTCCCATCGAAGATAGAGAAAAGAATTCACAGCTTATCGCTGCAAGAACTATATTAAAAAAGGGGAAAGAATTTAATGAAAAAGCTATTCCCTACATTTGTTCATTTCTCCCTAAAGACTGTCCCGATATAAGCACTACGATCTATTTTACAACTGCTATTATGGCTTCCGGTTTTCAATCGGGAAACAGTATTGTGATTTATGGTGCCAATGCAGATAAAGACAATTTGTTAATTCATGAATTGTTCCATCAAGGGTTCGACAAATGCAAGCCAAAGAGAATTGAAAGCAGTTCCCAGGATTCTGTGATTTCTCAGATTTATAACGATCTCCAGAATGAAGGGATGGCAACCTATGTTGGTTACAAAGGGTTAAAAGAATTCCCTCGTTGTCGGACCGATATGCTAAAGGATGATTATAAATTGTTTGAAAACCATGAGGAAGTAAATGCATTACTTAATAAAATGAATGAACTATTTAAAAAAGCCTTAACGTTGAGAGAAAAAGAATTAAAGGATACTCTTTGGCAAGTCGGCTCAACGGATAGAGCTTTTTATGTCATAGGATGTTATATGTCTAAGATAATAGACGAAAAGTTAGGAAGGAATGTGCTGGTAGAAACAATTTCAAAGGGCCCTCGGTCTTTTCTTCTTGCATATAATTCTTTAGTGGATAGAAAACTTTTGGTGTTTGACCTCTTCGCACAGAAATGAGAGACGTAATTAAGGCAAACAGGATTTATGAAGCGGAAATGAATAGCTTTTGATAAAGACAATCAAGTGATTTAAGTAATAAACCAACAACAAATTCACGGAGGATATAAATGAAAAAGATATTTGTGTTCGTTTTAATGAGTTTGGCGATGTCGTCTCTCTCGATTGCTCAGAAACACTCCGATGATGCATCCGATTATCAATCAAAATCATTTACAGTTCAGAAAGGCGGATTGCTTACGGTTGATGTTGAACCGGGAGCAGTGCGTATTGAGTCGTCATCTAAAGACGAAGTTTTTGTTGAAGCGGAAGGAATAGATGAACGGCATCCTGATCGTCTGGTTATGAGTCAATCTGGTAACAATGTTACGGTGAATTACAGGGATTCACGGCATAATGTGGATCGTCTAATATTCACCATACATGTCCCATCCAAATACAATGTGAATATTCAAACTTCCGGCGGAAGTGTAAAACAAAATGATGTACTTTCCGGCGACTTCCATGCGGAGACCAAAGGCGGCAGTATCAAGATTGAACATATTATCGGCAAGGTTGATGTCGAAACCGGGGGCGGTAGCATTAAGATTGAAAAGGTCGAAGGCGACGTCTCAATGCAAACCGGCGGAGGGAGCATTGAAACAGGACTTATCACCGGGATATTGAATGCAAAAACCGGAGGCGGCAGCATTACATTACGTGAGATCGGTGGAAAAGTGAATGCATCGACTGGCGGGGGAAGTGTCACGGTGGAAAATGCAAAGGAATGGATTGACATTTCGACTGGAGGCGGCAGTGTGCATGTGCGTGGAGCGAAGTATGGAGCAAAAGTTAAAACTGGCGGCGGTAGTGTGGAGATGGAAGACATAACAGGGGTGGTCGATATCTCGACAGGAGGAGGAAGTATTAAATGTGAATTGACTCCGGGGAACACTGGAAAGAGTACGATCAGAACTGGCGGAGGAGAAATCCAACTCGGCTTACCTGAGAACGCAAAAGCTATTGTTGAGGCAACTATCAATATGGGGAATGGATGGGGGCGGCATCACAAGAAATGCACGATCCGTTCCGATTTCAAAGCTGATAAGTACGAGAACAAAGAAGATGATGACCATATTTACGCCGTCTATACATTGAATGGCGGTGGTCCGACTATTACACTTGAGACTTCGGACAGCGACATTGAAATCCTTAAGATGTCTGCTCAATAATCGTTAATATTTCTGCAAGGATTTAACTATAGCCGTTATCTGCCAAAGGCATGCCTTCGGCATTTGATGACGGCTATTTTTTTGCTATTTTCTTGCACTATGAGATTGAAATGCTTTGTGGGGGAAATAGAACGATGAAAGTTGCTCTTGTTCATGATTGGCTCACCGGAATGCGGGGCGGCGAGAAGATTCTCGAAGTCTTTTGTGAATTATTCCCTGATGCAACGATTTTTACCACCATCCATAATGAAGGGATGATGTCGCCTGCTATTGAGCGAATGAAAATCAAAACTTCATTCATTCAGCATCTTCCCCTGAAGGCAACAAAGTACCGCCACTATTTACCGCTGATGCCTGCCGCCATAGATGCACTCGATTTTTCAGAATATGATTTCATCCTTTCTACGAGTGTCGCTGTAGCCAAAGCAGCAAAGCCGCGCAGCGGAGCAATGCACATTTGTTATTGCAATACGCCTATGCGGTACATTTGGGATCAGTACGAAGAATATTTTGGAAAGGATCGCGCAGGATTCGTCACGCGTACGGCCATGTCGTTGATTGCGCCGTATCTTCGGCGGTGGGATGTCCGCACGAGCGACCGTGTTCATCATTTTATTGCCAATTCTCACAATGTCGCTGAACGTATCTCGCGGATCTATCACCGCACATCGGATGTCATTTATCCGCCGGTGAGTACGGATTTGTTTACTGTGTCGAACAAGGACGAGGGGTACTATCTCATTGTCAGCGCACTTGTTCCGTATAAAAGAGTGGATCTCGCCATTGAGACGTTCAATCGGTTTGGCGAGAAACTTCTTGTTGTCGGTTCCGGACCTGAGATGGAAAAGCTGAAGAAGATGGCGAAAAAGAATATAGAATTTCTTGGATGGCAGAGCGATGAAAGTCTTGCGAGGCTGTATACCGGATGCCGTGCATTGATTTTCCCGGGTGTCGAAGACTTCGGGATCGTGCCGCTTGAAGCGATGGCAAGCGGGAAGCCGGTGGTTGCGTTTGCAAAAGGGGGAGCGCTGGAAACTGTTGTCGGAGACGGCGACGTACCAACCGGTGTTTTCTTTCACTATCAGACTGTTGAAGCACTTGTGGAAGCTATGAAAGCTCTTTCAAAAATGCAATTCGATCCGTATGCCATTCGCCGACACGCCGAGAAGTTTGATCGGAAAGAATTCAAACGGCAGATCGCGGAATACGTAACGAAACAATTACCTGTTTCAATTTGTAAATAAATAACAGATCTGAAACTGGAAGTTGAAGGTCTGAGTCTTCCGCTCTACATATTTGCTACGCCAGCTTTATTTCCATCCCTTCAGCAGCGCCGAAACATTGGATGGTTGATTTCTGTACCTGGAGTAATTTCTGCGCATGTTTTACCATCGCGTCGATTGTGGTGTCGTCATGTGCAGGATCGTGATGGAACAGAGCAAGTTGTTTCACATTTGCCTTGATTGCGAATTCCACAACCGATTCGATTGGAGAATGTCCCCAGCCGATCTTTGATCGATATTCATCCAATGTGTATTGCGCTTCGCTGACAAGGAGGTCTGCTCCCGTGAGAAAGTCAATGAACTTCTGATCCAGTTCCGCCCCGTATTGAGATGCAAGCTGATCTTTTCGTGCGGCATGAAGTGTGTACCGGTATGGCTCATTATCCGATGCATAAATAAATGTTTTTCCACCTTCGGAAACTTTATAGGCGAGTGTCATTGCGGGATGATTGATATAGAATGGTGTTATCTGCGCATCTCCAATCCAGAATGGCTCACGTACTTCCTGCATTACTATTTGCGCGTTCAGGTCGCCTAATGGCACAGGAAAATATTCGGCATCCATTTGAAACTTTAAAAGATCCTTCAAACTTTTATCGCGCGCAGGAGGTCCATAGACATTCACCTGGAAATTCTTTGCATAGGCGGGCATAAAGAATGGAAAGCCCTGAATATGATCCCAATGTGTATGACTGATAAAGAGATGCACTGTCATCAAAGGCTGGGACGCAAATTCTTTCATCAGCTGATTGCCGAGATCCCGTATTCCCGTTCCCGCATCGAAGATCAGTATTTGTTTGTTGACACGCACTTCAACGCAAGACGTGTTGCCGCCGTACTTCACCGTCGATTTTCCCGGTGATGGAATGGATCCACGTGTTCCCCAAAATCGAATGTTCATCATGGTTGACTCGCTCGCAAGTTCATGTAGAGAGTAGCAATTTCAAGAAGTTCCTTGGGTAAAAATGGTTTCACTACATAGGCATCAGCGCCCATTTGTATCGCCTTGTCCACATCGGTTTTATATGATTTTCCTGATGTGATAATAATTGCTGTGTGCCGCAAGTTTGGATTAGCCCGAAGCATTTTGCAGACCTCGAAACCGTGCAGTCCTTCCATCATGAGGTCAAGGATGATGACAGCAGGGGAATTGATGAGCGCCTGTCGAACTCCTTCACTGCCATCATGGGCAATCGATACATCAAACCCGTTCCGTTCGAATATGACTTGAGCAAGCCGGCGGTGCGAAGCGTCATCGTCGATAATAAGTACTTTGGGTTTTGGTGCTGCTGTATCCATCGAATCAGATTCTCGATTGAGTTCCAATGCAACCCGCTCTTAAGAATAGTACGTTGAATTTAGCAAAGAAGGAATACAAAACTTGATTTTATCCATTCAGTACTGGATTTACCCTGTCTAACAGAGAAGTGCAACTATTCAACTGATTGCGCTTTCTCAAGTTGTTCCGATACTTTTCCCCAACGCCAGTAGGCGTCGCCTAATTCTTTCTGAACCGATTTGTATTCTGCGGAAATAGCTTTCGCTTCATCACCCTTTTTATACATTTCCGGATCGGCCAGAAGACTTTCAATCTCACTTTTCCTCTGTTCGTGATGAGCGATCTCTGCCTCAACTGCTTCTAATTGCCGCTTGACGGAGCGCACTTCTTTCTCTTTTACTTTTTTGCGGTCTTGCTCTTCCTGCCGTGCAGCGTGCGCTGTTGCCTTCGAATTATCGAGCGGTTTCAAGCGTGCGGCGGTCTGCTGGGAAAGACTCTCCTGCTTTTTCTTTGCGAAATATTCCGACATGGAACCAAGATAGAGACGCATCGAGCCGGGACGTAATTCCAGTACCTTCTTGATTATGGGATTGAGAAAGGCACGGTCGTGCGAAACGATGAGGAACGTTCCTTCGTATTCGGCGAGTGCGGTTTGTAGTACTTTCTTCGAACGCATATCAAGGTGATTAGTCGGTTCGTCCATGATGAGAAAGTTGGCTGGTCGTAGAAGCATGCGTGCGAGGGCTAATCTGCTTTTTTCGCCTCCAGAAAGTACTGATACTCGTTTAAATACATCGTCGCCGTGGAAGAGGAAAGAACCGAGAAGAGTGCGCAGTTGTGTCTTTGTCTCGGATGAAGAAACTTCTTCTACCGATTGAAGAGCATTTTTGGAAAGGTCGAGTTCATCTGCCTGATCTTGTCCGAAGTAAGAGAGCAGAACGTTATGTCCAACGATCCGTTCGCCTTTCTCAAATGATTCTTCTCCGGAAATGATCCGGACAAGCGTTGATTTTCCTGCACCGTTTACGCCCACTACTGCAATACGGTCACCGCGTTCCACTTTGAAATCAAGATGACTGAAGACTTGCAGCGAATCATAGCTCTTTTGTATTCCCTGTAAATCTAAAACCACACGCCCGCTCGAAACCGGCTGTGGAAACCTGAACCGAAGCGCTTCTTCTTCACGTTCTACTTCGACTATTTCGATTTTCTCCAGCATCTTCACGCGGCTCTGTACTTGCCGTGCTTTGGTGGCTTTGTAACGAAAGCGGTCGATAAATTCCTGTGTATGCTTGATTTGATCTTGCTGATTCCGTTGTTGACTCAAAAGAAGTTCGCGCCGAACGAGACGCTCTTTTTCATAAAAAGAATAATTGCCGGCGTACTCTTCAAACCTTCCGGCAGACAGGGCAAACGTGCGTGACGTGAGATTATCGAGGAATGCACGGTCGTGCGAGACGAGGATAATAGCGCCGTTATATTGGCGAAGATATTCTTCTAACCATTGGAGCGATTCGAGATCGAGGTGATTCGTCGGTTCGTCAAGAAGTAAAAGACTCGGCTCTTGCAGCAGCAATTTTGCCATGGCAATACGCATTTGCCAGCCGCCGCTGAATTCTTCTGTCAGTCGATTGAGATCTGTTTGCGAAAAACCCAATCCATTCAAAACGCGTTCGATCTTTGAGCGCATCCGGTACGCGTCAAGCTCTTCGAGTTTATGCTGTAATTCCCCATAAACTTCCAGTGTGTCGGCGTACTCTTCACTTGTTGGATCGAGTTCAGCCAGAGTATCCTGTGCTTCGCTCAATTTTTGCTGTGTATCTAATATATCTTCAAAAGCTGTCTCTGCTTCCTCATAAAGCGTTTTGCCGTGCAAAGCAATCGTTTCCTGCTGGAGATATCCGACCGTTACATAATGGGCTTTCTTAACCGCTCCTTCTTCGCCCTGCGGTGCACCGGAGATGATACGTAGCAGCGTTGTCTTTCCGCTGCCGTTGGAGCCTACCAGTCCGATGCGGTCGCGCGGGCCGACGGTTGTTGAGATGTCGTGGAAGAGCGTTCGTTCTCCAAACTCAAGAGTAATATGTTCGAGTGAAAGCATACTGATTACCTATAACTGTAAATGCAACGTAATATAGGGAAAAGTGTTCGAGCAGAAAACCTTTTCTCCGGTTGCTTCAAGAGTTCTTCTATGAAGTGTTTGTTTTTTTCAAGAAATGCAGTATCTTCTATTTGTGCGACGCCAAACTAATCAAAAATCGCATCGTTTCGTGTCCTTCGGTAACGCCAGTACACGAGAATGAGCACCAATCACTTCTTACTTTCATAGGAGGAATTTTATGAAAACCACACGAACACTTATCCTAGGCATTCTTGTTGCATTATGCTTTGGATTGCTTTGGGCATTTCATGGCCCCGCGAAGAGCGCACCGGCTTCTCAGGATCAACAGGTTTTGAGCAGTGCTCAGATCAACGCAGATCATCAAGTTGATTTGGTGACAGCCGTTAGATTTATTAATAATTACAAATCGAATCTCAAAGTTCCTTCCATAAAGGGCGGTTTCTTTGCTCGAAGTGCATTTGATAAAATTCTTGCACAGTCTGGTGTTGTAGGTATACGTTATTATTATGCGCAGACAGATGAAGGCACTCCGACTTTAGTTCTTGTCGGTGTGGATGGCAAGGGACAGGATATACAAACAGGAGTCATTATGGAGAAAATATCTCCATGTCCTCCATTCTGTTTTGAGAGTGAGCTTGCAAAGTAGGAGTAGCTGTGCAATTTTTACTTTTTATGTGTGTTGTCATTCTGGTGCAAAGTAGTGTCGTGCTTCTGGGAGGCTTCAGATATCGAAGCCTCCCGCGACCTCTTCGAATTCTTGAATGGTTTCTCGTTGTCACTCTTGGCGTAGTAGTGATGGGGTTTGTGCTTTCCTTGTTTCATGTCCATAATCTTTGGCTGTCGCACCTTTATACTTTGATTGAACTCATGTTCATCGTGCTATTGTATTCATCGTGGATTAAGCAGAAACGGACCCGATCGGTTCTGTTGGTATCCTTCCTCGTGTTTTTTGTTTTTTGGATTGTGAGCAAATTTACATTCGAACCTTTCTCTATTGATGATGGATGGACGGCAATGTTTTCTAAGGTTCTTCAAATAACATTTTCAGCTTTTTTGTTGGTTGAAGTCGTAAGAGAAAATGAGATTGTTTGGATGAACGACATGCGCCTTTGGGTTGTAACAGGAATAGTTGTCTACGCGTCGGGAACGCTCTTTCTCTTTGCGTTCTTCAATAGGATGCTCCAGATATCTCCCGACCGTTTGAAAATAATATGGTCGGTGAATTGGATTCTTATGATCATTACGAATTTGCTTTTTGCAAGGGCATTTCTATGCAAGGAGTAACATTTGATATTTGGTGGACGGTTGCGCTTGGAACCATTGCACTGTTGGCAATGACAGTTGGATTGGTTGCCGCAGTCATGACAAGTAAACAAAAGGAGCTTGTTACCAAAAAGCGTCAACTGGAAGAGTTGACGATCAGCGAACGCAAGTACCGTAATCTTTTTGAGAAGTCACCTGCCGGTATGGTTCGTATAACGACCGATCAATGGAATGTGGTCGATGCAAATTACGCGCTCCTTCGTATGTTTGCTGTCCAAACATTGGACGAAGTGAAGGAAGTGCTCTTTTCGATATCTTCTCAAGACCGGGAATTTCTTGTCGAGCGATTATCGATAGGCGGGACTGTGGAGGATTATAAAACGCTTTTGCGCCGTAAGGATGGATCGGAATTCTGGATTTCCTTCTCTGCGTCTATCCATTCACTTGATAGTTTTATCGAAGCAGTCATTATCGATATCACCTCACGTCGGCTCGCGGAAGATAAAATTCGTGAACAAGCGTTGCTGCTGGATCAGGCGCAGGATGCCATCCTCGTTCTTGACCTCAACAAAACGGTACGATACTGGAACAAAGGTGCTGAGCGAATGTATGGCTACGAGCCGTTAGAAGTAGTAGGAAGAGATGTCGTGAAGTACCTCTATGGGTCGGATGGAACAGAAGGATTTGACCGCGCATACGCGTTGACGGTACAGCATTCGGCATGGTCGGGCGAACTTCATCAAAAAAAAAGAGATGGAACGGTCATCATCACAGATTGTCGATGGACTCTCGTTCGCAATCCGGTCGGCGAACCTGCCGGCATTCTTCAGGTTTGCACGGATGTGACAGAACGGAAACGATTAGAAACACGGTTTCTTCGAGCACAGCGAGTGGAAAGTATCGGCATTTTTGCTAGCGGTATTGCACATGACTTGAGCAATACGCTGGCGCCGGTCCTGGTCGGTGTGGAAGTACTCAAACGGAAGTTTTTAGATACCCAAAGTCAGCGGCTTTTAAAAGCGATCGAGTCAAGTGCGAAGCATGGCTCTGAATTGGTCTATCAGGTTCTTTCCTTTGTGAAAGGAGTGGAGGGCAAGCATGCGAAACTCAATCCCTTGAAGATCGTGAAGGACATTACAGATTTATTAGGTGATATCGTTCCCAACAGCGTTATAGTCCGTACTCGTATATCCGATACTGTTTCACCGGTGATCGGGGATAGAACCCAACTCCACCAAGTGTTGATCAACCTTTGCACCAACGCGCGCGATTCTATGCCGCAAGGCGGTGAATTGATATTTTCTGTAGAGAATGTTTCGGTATCGAAGGAGATGGCGGAAGAATATGTTGATGCGGTCGAAGGAGAGTACGTCGTATTTAGTATCAGCGATACAGGCGTTGGAATACCGGCTGTCGAAATCCATAAGATCTTTGAGCCGTTCTATACGACGAAGGAAATAGGGAAAGGTACAGGGCTTGGTCTTTCGATTTGTTTCGGTATTGTGAAGGGACATAAAGGATTTATGACGGTGGAGAGCGTGGAAGGAAAAGGCACGACATTTAAAATATTTCTGCCGGTATCTTCCGCAGTGAACAAGGGCAAGGGGGAAGCGGATCCCCAACAAGCATATCATCGGAGTGTGCTTTATATTGCAAGCTCCGAGGAAAAGTATACACACGCTCTCTTCGAAGGTTTAAAGGATCATGGGTATGAACCGATTCTTGCGGCAGGGGAATTACAATCCAGAGAAACCCTTCTTCAATACAGCGGGAAAGTTCAGGTTGTGGTGGTGGAGGGATTCCAGCGTGATGAAATTCCAGACATGATGAAGGATCTTCTATCGCTTGGACCTGAATGCCGAATAATTGTGCTGGCAGAAAAATATTCAAAGGCTGAAAGACCGGGAAGTGAAACGAAGAAGCCGTATGCCGTGCTGGAACAACCCGTTACCATTGAATCGCTTCTTCAAACAATCGAACAGGCTGCGATGCGCAGGAACAAATCAGCATAAGAGCCACAACACCGTATCTAACGCGCACGACACCGGAAATCTTTGTTCTCTAGAAAGTACAATACTTCATCCGCACTGAATCGAGATTTTCGTTGGACGGCTTCCATGGTGTTGAATGCGTTGTGCGGAGTGAAGAGAACATTCGGATGCTGAAGCAATTCTTTTATTACTTTCGCCGCTGGAAATGTATTCGTATGCTTGCTTCGAAGAGCGACAGCAACGTTTGGCTCGTCTTCAAAGACATCAAGTCCGAGTCCGCCCAGATGTCGTTCCTGCACTAATCGCAGCATATCGGCAATAGGAGTATGTTCCCCGCGTGCGATATTGACGAAGAGAACACCGGGCTCGGCATGTTTTAAGAGGTTGTAAGAAAAATAACCACGGTTTTCGTTTGTTAAATTCATAGAGCAGATGATGACATCAGCCCAGGCGATTCCTTCTTCTTTCCCGATGTACTCTACATCCTTGTGACACTGGACGATGTCCACACCGCGGACATTCATACCAAGTGCTGAACCGATCTTTACAATCTCATTGCCGATCCGGCCCACGCCTACAACTAAAAGATTTTTCCCTGTACATTCACCGCCTGTGAGGCCATCCCGATTGAAATGTTTGAATTGTATCATCTGCTGCGGCAGCCTGCGCATGAGCGCCATTATGAGTAAGATTGCATGTTCTGCGACGGCTCGTGTTGCATATTCTTCCAGATAACCGCATGGAAGAGGTTTGCGGATCGTCCCCAGATATTTCTTCAGATGATCGTATCCTGTGCTTCGGCTCAGTACACCATCGAGCTTGTCTGCCCATTCCACCGGAATAATCGATTGTGTGCGGATACTGATCAGCCGAGCCGGTGGATTGAGATGATCCGTTTCTTGAATCGTCTTATCCGTCATCTCATATGAGAGTCGATTACCAAGAAGAGATTTAAGGGACAATGCCTCTTCTTCAAACGCTTCGTAGAAATAGACGTCCATATGCTGTGCAATGAGTTGTGATGGTTAGAATCTTCAATTGGATTTAAGGTAAAAAAAAAGACCTCGGCATGCGAGGTCTTTCTGTGCCCGAAGGGGGACTTGAACCCCCAAGACCTTGCGGTCACTAGCTCCTGAAGCTAGCGCGTCTGCCAATTTCGCCATCCGGGCTTGTACAACTGTACCTAATATACGAACATCCTCTTGGAGTTTCAACCATTTTTCATTGTTCCAAGCAGCATTGGAGCGTAAACATCAAAAATATTATTTTAGTCGCTCAATACTGCAACATCGAAGACACACCTTCCGTATTCATTGAAAAAAGCATCAGAAGATCGAAATTATTTTTGTTTCCCCAACCTTTTAGTATTATGAAAAGTCTAATTCTGGTTATGTATAAAGATGATTTCTAATAACGGATTTCCTATGCGCCCTGTCGGTTGCTTTCTATTCATCGTCTTCGTGGGTTTCTTATCGCTCAATGCACAAACTCCTGAATTTGTAAAACAAATTTCTGCTGTTCGTACAAAGGAACCTATTAAGATTGATGGCGTACTCTCCGAATCAGTTTGGCAGCGTCCAGGCACGACAGCTTTTTTTCAGCAAGAACCAAACCAGGGAGAACCTGTGACTGAATTGACGGAAGTATGGGTTGCGTATGACGATGAGGCATTGTACATCGCTGCACGCATGCATGATACACACCCTGATTCCATTATTGCCCGACTCGCACGGCGCGATAACGAAGTTGGTTCTGATGAATTCGCTGTGGGTATTGATTCATATCACGACAAGCGCAATGGTTTTTACTTCATCGTATCAGCAGCTGGCACGTTGCAGGATGGCATTCTCTATAATGATGATTGGAGCGATGGAAGTTGGGATGGAGTATGGGAGGCAAAACCACTTATCACTTCTGATGGATGGTGCGTTGAGATGAAGATTCCGTTTTCCCAATTGAGGTTTGAACAACATGATCAATATGTTTGGGGAATCAATTTTGAGCGCATTATAGGGAGGAAAAAAGAACAAGTCTACCTTGTGTATACTCCGCGCAACGAAAGCGGATCGGTCTCCCGTTATCCCGATCTTATTGGCATCGAACATATTACACCTCCAACCCGGTTGGAAGTTACTCCATACATAACCGGACGAGCTGAGTACGCACCACACGATGCCGGCGATCCGTTTAACACAGGATCGAAATATGCTCCGGATATCGGAGCGGATTTAAAATGGGGTTTAGGCACCAACGTAGTACTCGAAGGGACGATCAATCCGGATTTCGGTCAGGTGGAAGTTGATCCCGCGGTTGTAAATTTAAGCGACGTGGAAACATACTTCACTGAGAAACGCCCTTTCTTTCTTGAAGGAATGAATATCTTTTCATTTGGGCAGGGAGGTGTGAACAACTATTGGAATTTTAATTGGTCGTCGCCAAGTTTGTTTTACAGCCGCCGCATCGGTCGCACGCCACAGCGCGGACTGCCGACTTATGATTATGCCGATGTTCCGCTTGGCACGCATATCCTTGGTGCGGCAAAAGTCACTGGTAAAGTTATTGATGGATGGAATGTCGGAGTGATTGAAGCTCTCACGAAACGCGAGTATGCACAATTGGATACCGCTGGATCACATTGGTCGTTAGAAGTCGAACCGATGACATCCTATACGGTTGCACGCGTTCAACGGGATTTTAACGACGGTCGTCAGGGTGTGGGAATTCTTTTTACATCTGTGAACAGATTTTTCGATGACACTGGTATTAAAACAGATGTCAATGAAAATGCCTATGTTGCTGCTCTTGATGGCTGGACGGCATTCGATGCAGAAAAAATATATATGATTTCCGGCTGGACAGCAGTCTCGAACGTTCAAGGCACTCGCGAACGGATGATAAATTTACAACAAAGTTCTTCCCGTTATTTTCAGCGGCCCGATGCGCACTATATTTCTTTCGATAGTTCTGCAACATCGTTGAGCGGTTATGCCGGTCGATTTGCCTTTAACAAACAAAAAGGCAATATGATACTTAACGCTGCGTTCGGATTCATCAGTCCAGGATTTGAATCAGGAGATCTCGGATTTCTATCGCGCACCGATGTGATCAATTATCATGTGGGTACAGGATATAAATGGAGCGACCCGACGCCATATTATCGTTATGTGAACATCTATGCTTCGGTTTTCAGCACATTCGATTTCGGCGGGGATGCGATGTGGCGAGGCGTTTGGGGAGGCATCGATTACCAATTACCGAGCTACGATTACTTCGGATTGTATTACGATTATGGATTTGCATCCTTCAACGATTACCGTACGCGCGGCGGTCCGAAAATGCTCAATCCGGACTGCTACGAGTGGAATTTTAATTATTCTTCTGATAGCCGCGACAAGTATGTTTTTGGAGCTTACTGGTACGCGTATGAAGGACGCGATGGATTTTATCACAATGCAAACTTGTCCATCACTATGCGTCCTATTTCAAGTGTTTCAGTCTCGTTCGGTCCTGCTTTTGCATTCAACTCAGATCGCGGGCACTGGATTGATAATTTTGACGATCCGCTTGCTACAACAACGTACGGCAGGCGATATATTTTTGCAGATTTGGTATACAAGGAACTCTCCGCTCAAATACGTGTTGATTGGACACTCACACCGACACTGAGCTTCCAACTCTTTGTTCAGCCACTCCTTTCGTCAGGGAATTTTACTAATTTCAAAGAACTTGCGCGTCCGCGATCATTTGATTTCCTGGTATTCGGAAAGAACGGTTCTACAATAATGAAAAATGTCAATTCTGATGGTTCGATCAGCAGTTATGATTTTGATCCGGATGGCAGCGGGCCTGCTCCGACAATGAATATTTCAAACCCGAATTTCAATTTTGTGTCTCTTCGCGGCAATGCAGTGTTACGATGGGAATATATGCCCGGTTCTACACTCTTCTTAGTATGGACGCAGAGCCGTTCTGATAATGTAGTAGACGGGACATTTGCATTCAACGGCTCGTTCGGCCGTCTCGTCAGTTCAAAACCTGATAATATTTTTATGATAAAGCTGACTTACTGGATCGGTGGATAGGAGATACCTTCCGAAGGTTTCACCGGATCTATTTTGACTTTCGAAAAATTCATTAGTTATTATTTTTTGTACTCTTTCAATGCTTGTTCTGTTGCAATAAGCATTGCTTTGGCACCAACAGGTGAACCGGTCGCGTTCTTCATCCACAAATCCGGAGCGATACTCCCGGCTTTGACCATACGTTCTACTTCTATGCCCACGCTGCCACTCTTCTTCACCTGCTCTTCAATCTGATGGGAGATTAGATAACCAATCGCATAGTCCGGGATGTAGAGAAATGAATGGATGATGTGTGAATAGATTGCAAGGAGTACGATATCTTTTTTCTTGAAGACAGGCGCATAATAAGTATTCCATATATCCTTCGCAATCTGAAGCATAGCGGCTTTTAGTTCTGCAGGTGTTGCGTCGGGATGATCATACATCCAATGCCAGATTCCCATATCCACAAGTGAAACTCCTGCGATTTCGTAGGTCATCCAAAAATCATTCAATGTCTTGAGCGCATCACTTTGCGGATCGGGAGTGGACAGACCAAGTAAATCAAGGTCATGTGCTTGAAAAACAAACGCGATGGCTTCGGTAAATGCGACATTGGGGACACCATTAAGAAAGTAATGATCCATATCGTTCAATGACAGCGTCTGTTCTACATTGTGTCCCATCTCGTGGACGGCAATGTTGAATCCCTTGTAATCCATACCATCCTTGCCGACACGTGTGCGTAAATGTGCTTTCGCAGAACGCATAGCCGCACCAGCAGCATGCCCGGAGCCGCGTGCCGGATCGACCAAAATATTATCGGCAAGATATTCCGCACGTTCCTTACTGAAACCGAGCTTCATAAGCATATTCGGGATGTCTGCTTTATACGCATCGGGTGTCGGATATCGCTTCTTTACTATTTCATCAAGCTGTGCTTCGGTATATCTTCCCTTTGCACGGAAACCATTGTACCAAATGTCGTACGGTTCAAGGGATCTGCCTAGTCTTTCTTCAATCATCTTTGCTACTTTCGGCACGAGCGGCGAACTCAACACAGATTCGAGCATTGCCTTTACACTCGCTTCCGGAATTTCACGCTCCTCGTCGAATTTGCGCGCGATCAATGTTGGTGCAGTGGGAGAGTATGGGTCCACTTTCTTTGAAGCAAGGAATGCTTTTAATAAAGTTGCATACCGTGTATCAGGTTCTGGGCCATTGGTCACCCTGATCTCTGTCTTAAGCGGTGAGTCTAAATCTTGAGCCGTCGTGAGCTTCACATCGTTCGTCACAGGATTCCAATCCACATTCGGATTATTTATAACAACTTCGGGAATAGTTTGTGTAACAATCCGTTCCATCACCTGCTGGATCATTTTCTGTTTGGCAATTCCATGCTCTGTATCATTGTAATCGGCTTTCAATTCATCGCGCAGATTCCAATGTGAGAGCAGCCGCATCTTTGGAGGGAAAAGACGGTTGCCTTTTGCATCGATGAGATGATGCATATAAATGTTGTATTCAGAAATATATTGATCCGTGATAGAAGCGGCTTCCGCAACAGCCTGATTGACTTCTGCCGGAATACGTTTAGAAAAACGCTGTCCCAGCCGCACTTCTGCCCATTGGCGGCGCGACCATTGTTCACCGTTCGTCAACCGTTCGTTGAGTGTCGTGAGCGGGAAATTCAGCAGTACTATGAATGCGAGTTTGTTCTTAAAAAAATCATCCGTGATGTGCGCGTCCGGAGAATATGCAGCGAAGATTTCATCGAATGGGTAGATCGGCCCAAGCTCAAGCTCTGATTGCTGACGGAACGCAAGGCCGATCTCGTTCATATGGCCGCTGAGTTGTTCGAGCAGATTCTCGAAGCGATTGAACATAACATCGAGTGTTGCTTGATCACCGGCGAAGTTTGTGTGGACGAAATCCTCAAATGCAGCCGCATCACCGTCTTCCGTGCGCCAGAAGTCGGCGACTTGTTTTAATCCTTTTTGCACACGTGCGCTCTGCGATTCGCCAAATTTTGCAATAAGTTCATTTTCAAGCTTTGTTTGAGAGTCTTTCATCCATAGAAGATGTACCACCTGTGCTTTCATATGTGTTTCCAAAGAGAGAGTCAAGAATAATATGCAGATAAGAAGGAATGAAAAACGATACAGGTATGACATAAATTACTCCTCGGAATATTTTCATTATGTGAAAAAGGCTTCACTGGTTCGGCTCAGACTTCCAAAGGTTTCCGTTCGGCACGAAGTGTGTCGATTGTTTCCACGGCGTGGCGCAGATGCGGAATAAAAATGCTTCCACCGACAATAAGCGCCACGTTCAATGCGTCATATAATTCCTCGTCTTTCCATCCTGCATCGAGACATTGAATGAGATGATAGTCTATGCAATCGTTGCACCGGAGAACGGCCGATGCTACCACGCCCAGCAATTCTTTTGTCTTGGAATCGAGCGTTCCTTCTTTGTAGGCAGCACCATCCAAATTAAGAAAACGTTTGATACCAAGATGATCGATTTGACCAATGCGGTCATTCATCTTTGTGCGGTACTTGCGGAACTCGTCAAGTTTTGTCGACATAGTTTATCCTTGGAAATCTTCCTGTTTATTGATGATGAAATCCCGTCTATCATGGTTCTGTGTTCTTTTTCGATGCAAGGAATGGAATGTACTGTCTGTCGGTTCCAAGCACATGGGAAGAATACCACTCTTTCAGATATCGGAGAAGTTCTATTCGCGATTCATCCTCGCTGCTTTCTATTCTCAAAGCAAGACCAAGTGTTTTCATAATAAAGTCAATGTGATCCAATACATGCTGCTTCAGATCGGGAAAATGTACTTGTAAGAGATACCGTTCTTCTGTCGCAAAATGTGTATAGGCATAATGAATGAGCGAGGAAAGCGCCGGAGAAAATTTTGCTGCTTCGTATTTGTCTCTCTGCTCTTCAAGCAACATGTTGATCGTGTTGAGCAGACTTCGGTGCTGGTCATCAAGTTCCTTCACACCAACGGTATATTCGTCTTGCCATTCTATGGTTTTCATTGACTGCGGCTCCTTGCTTTTATGTAAATCCTTTATCCTTGAGCGTTTTTTGATAATCGCGATCTGATCCCAAAATATGAGACATGTACCAGTCTTTAAGAAAATCGAGAATCTTTTGATGAATGTTCGGTTGTTTGTTTTCAAGATCTTTCATAAGCTTCTCCACTTCCGGAAAGAATGACCTATGTTCCTGCTGATGTTCAGCTAATTTTGGATATTGGGCTTCCCGCATATAGCGTTCCTCGGTAGCGAAGTGAATCTTCGCATACTCCACAATTTTATCCAGTGTAGCGAGGAAATATCGTCCTTCAGTCTCGAATCGACGTGTTGCGGAGAGTTTGCTAATGATGTCGAACAATCCACGATGTTGAATGTCGATCTCTTTCACACCGATGTTATATGAATCTTCCCATTCGAGGAATTGCATACGTGTCTGTCCCTTTCTCTTACGCCCGAATAAAATGCGGCATTTCGGATGGAACGGGAAGGCTGAGTTCAACAAAACCGGCGTACGTTCCGTCTTGATACCATGGTACCTGATAAATCAACTTTTTTACTCCTCGCTTTTCGATGGTGTAATAATTCGGTTTTTTGGTTCTCAACATTTCCACAAGCTGTAAGCGGGCCTGTTCAGGATGGCATTCAAGGAGGTTCTTGCCAAGGAGTTTTTTCCCGCCATCTTCTTTGAAGGTGTCGATTGCCTTATCGTTCATTTCAAGAATGATCCCATGGACATCGCATACAATAATTGCGGCATGGAATGATTTCATCCATTCATGATTCATTGCGGATTCTGTCTACCATTTCATTTTTTCACGGAATGTGACGATCTGCTGCATGTGAGATTCACCATGTCTTGAATATAATTTTAGTATATCAAAAAGTGCCACCTTGCCGTTTTCCAGATGAATTCCTTCTCTTGTCCAACTTGTCTCGGGCAGCGATCGTAAGAAAAGGACCCATCGTTCGTGTAATCCTTTGATAAGCATCAGGGTTGATTCAATCGGACCGCTCTTGCAATCTGCAAGAATTGCCCATTGATCTTGGTTATAAGGTTTCAGGATGGGCTTTTCTTCGGTGACGATGAGCTTCATCCGAGTGTACGCGTTCATGTTGGCATCGGCAATATGATGCGTAATCTGCCGGATGGTCCATTTGCCTTCGCCGACAGGTGTATCGAGCTGCTTATCAGACAACCCACGTACAGCGGCGCTCAGAGCGTTGGGAAGTCGTTCAAGAGCATCAATAAAATTTTTATGTTCTATCATAAAGATAGTCCTTTCCATATAAATAATACATGGAGAGTTACATTCTCCGAAATGCAACCACAAGACTATCCTTGAATGTGGACTTCAAACATTTCAGAAACCCATAGATAAAATTGGCAGAAGCATAAAAATTAATGTATTCAGCATAGACGGGATTAAGTCGACACTGTGTACCAATATCTACCAACTCTTTCATCGTATATTCCCTGTAATGTCCGGGGTTCTCTCCGATCAATCGAATTTTCTCGTAAGGATTTTTTCCCTTGAGCAATAAAATGAGACGCTTCATGATCATTGCTGCATTGGGTGTTGTAACGAGAAGAATTCCCTTCTCGGTCAGAAGACTGCTCAGAAACGCCAATGAATATTCCGGAGCAGTGTACAAATGTTCGAGCGTCTCCGCGAACACGATCAAATCAAATGGTGGTACAACCTTTGGCCAGTTCCTGATGTCCCTAGAATTGTTTAATTCAAACTTCACATGGGGAAGAGCCAGGGCAAGGGTAGAAGCATTACGCTGACCTCCATGATCTGTTATCATATCAAGTCCGAGTGTGGAGACATCTTTGTATTCCTGTGCCAAAAGTGTCGTAAAGTATGACGGACCCACATCGAGCACACGTGCTTGAGAATTGGGGATTAATTCTTTGCAGATTTCGAGAGTCATGTGAAAACGATTATGGTGAATTATTTGATAGCGCTGAGCTGCTTCTTCACCGCAGGTACGAAGCCGCTCTTTCTCTCTCAGTTTTTCTAAAAGTATTTTTGATTGCTGCTTTTTTTCGTTCTTCATCCGGATATCGTTGATGAATGTAAATGTCGATGCCGTTATGGTTTGAAAAGGCCGGATTGTTTTGATCCAAGAAGGCCTGCCTTATATGAACGTTTATCGACACATGTAAGTTTCCGTGTCATTGCCGGTGTCATAATACGATATTTCCGAATACCATTCAATGCGTCGCCAATAACATCCATAGCGCTGTCATGAATGAGCCAGTCGAGTTTTCCAAAGCGGTTGAGGTTCAATGGAGCCGTGTAACCGAGGAGCGTCCTTTCTCCAGCAATGTTATAATATGATTCGAAGTATGACATAATCAGTTCGCGCAGACTTCGGTACACCGGTTCACGATATCGAAGTCCGACAAAATTGGATTTTGCTACAGCACCCCAGCATTTCCCTTGTCGAAAAACAGCAAGAATGTGGTCGTCATCGCGGTCATTCGGCAGCATCTCTACAAGAAGCGGCGGAAAGCCGATCATCTGCAAAGCGGCAGCGGCAAAGACCGCGCCATCGTAACAATGGGCTTTGTTATCCAGCAAAACACTTCGTAGGCACCGATACCGTTCCTCATCACTGTAGGGAAGTGAATCAAGAAAATTCTGTATCTTGACCGGCGAAGTGAGTCGTGAAAAAACTTTCAGTTCTTTTTTATGAAGAAGAAATTGTAAGCGAGTTATCATATGCTCTTCGGTCGTTCGATCTCATTTTATCTAAGAGTAAAGTAATTCAGACTTGAATGAAAGGCAAGCAGGAAAATCAAAACAACCTGTTGGCAAGAATTCTAAGCAGTGAAAATGCTATGCTGAATATTATAAATGGTCCACTCACTAATAAGTATTGCGCCTTGTACCAATTCATTTTCAAACACCTGCGAGCTCAAACAAGCGATTAAAGTTTCTTCCAAAGGCACATGGCAATATTTGTAACCATAATCCCTGTGTCCTCGAAGGATGACATTTTCCATTGACCTGATTCTTGAACAAGATAAAACGGGAATGGTGGCTCTCCTTCATGTGTTTGGATCAGAACTACAAAGCCCCCTTTGTATTCAAATCCTACAAATACAATCATGTGCTGAATCGAACCTATGGCATCTAAAAAACGTCCCCTCTTTTGTTTGTCTGAAAGCATTTGTTCAATTTTGGCTTGAGATTGAATCGTAAATAAATTTTTTATGAGTTGAGTGTCTTTTTTCTGATAGGCCGATAAAAGTTCTGCTAGTGTTTCCCATGGAGTTGCGCGTTTAGTGGATGGAGCAGCAATAATACGGCTGCTACCATTCGGAAATATCTGTCCGTTAATTTGGTACTGAACATAGCCATCAGATTCATGTTGAGGGTCTGATTGATACCCGAGAATCTTGTCGATCTTATATCGCAGTGTAAGGCTTTGTATCTTAAAAGGCAGTTGTTGACCAACCGCCTCCATACCCAGTATGGATCCCATAAGAAAAAGACCGCCTATAAGGACTCTTATTATATTTATCATGAGGTGAACCTTTCGTACGTATCGTGATAAAAACCATCGGTGGAGTGAAGGTGAAATTTTTCCTCTCAAGCCAATAATAATGTAAATTGAACTAGAATGAAAGATAAGGGAGAATATTAAAATAACCGATTCGAAAGTATCGGGATAATAAAATATGCCCAGCTCATACCTGCGAAGGTAAGACCGGCAAGCGCGACAAATGCCCAAAACGCCATCATAAGTTCACCGTCTTTTTTCTTGGCGCTCTGCATTGCAAGATAAATAGCGATGCCGCCAACAAGTAACCCGATGGAGGAGAGAATTCCAAAAACTATAAGAAGTAAATTATCAGGCATGATGAAGTAAATATACAGAAAGGAGCCGGCGGAAGCAAAAAGGAAGAGCAAATGAAATAAGTAGTACAAAAAAACCGTCACCGATTGCACGACGACGGCTTCTGAAAAGTTATTGTAAGATATTATTTCTTTTTTGGGTGTTTCATAGGAACAAGTTCGAAATCTTTGATCGATTCTACGACTAATTGCTCATCATTCATGGTGCCGATAACTTCGACCTTGATATTGTCTTCCTTTTTTGTGGCTTTGAGGTACTGTTTTGCTTTTATATCTCCCGCCGCATCAAACTTATAGAATTTACCCCCTGTAACAAGACCGTAGCCTTCTGCACTGCAAGCTTCTTCGAGCGCACAGCCCTTTGTATGTCTCGCGGCTTTATCGTTCGATTTCTTGATATCAGCCATAATCATATGTATTCCGCATGTTTTATCAACTAAATAGCCGGTCATCGAGTGGGATTTGGTTCGTTTCTCGTCCGTCTTCATCTTTTCCTGTGCGACAACAAGGGCAATAGAAAATATCATGACAAGAATAACTGCAAATAATTTCTTCATACTCATCTCCAATAATGTGAAAGGTTAATAGTCTGTAGGCATTGCCTGTTTTAGTTTAGCTAAAAATTCCTTCGGGGGAACAAAACCGATGATCCGTGATTCCGTCGCTTCTGTACCATCCGTTCGGATGAATATCACTGTTGGAACACCGGAAATATTGAACTTTTTTCGTAATGTCTCCGATTCCGGTGAATCAAAATATGTCAGGTCCACTTTTAATCGGCTGATGTCTTTTGTTGCTTCGATCACTTTCGGATCGGTCCATGTGTTGCGGTCAAGCTCCATGCATGGGATACACCAGTCGGCAGAGAAATCGAGGAGCACCGGCATCCCGTTTTCTTTTGCCTCCGATAAATCCAAGTCGGAATATTCTTCCCATGTCATTCCTGTGTCTCTTATACTGTTGGCGTATAAAAGTCCGAGCAGAATCATAACAATTCCGAAAATCCATTGAATATTCTTTAGCACCGGTTTGTCCTTACCGGAGCTATCAACAAAACCGAGGTAGATCCCGCCGACGACAAGACCCAGAGGGACAACATACATGGTTTCCTTCGGTGCGACTGCAAGCGAAAGATAGAACAACGCCGTTCCTGTAAGTATGACACCGAATATATGTTCCACCCAGACGAGCCAGGAACCGGAGCGCGGAATTTTTTTAATAAGTCCCGAGAATGTACCGAGAATGAGATAAGGCAGTCCAAGTCCGAGTGAGAGAGTAAAGAATGTCCAAAAGCCGAATGCGGCGCTTCCTTTTGCCGCAACGAATGTCAGCAGTGCAATGACCGGCGGACCAACACAGGGCGCCGCAAACACACCAACAACCAAACCGGAAACATAAAGAGCGATAAAACCAGTGCCGCTTGTGCCGCCGAGTCTGCTGGTGAGCCAATACGGCATCTGAATTTGATATAAACCGAATGAACTGAGCGCTAATGCAAACAACAGGGCAGCAATAGCGCCAAGTACCCATGGACTTTGCAGCCAGCTTCCAAACAATCCGCCGCCGAGCGCGGCTGTCACACCAAGTACACTATACATGGTTGCAATGCCGAGAACATAGATGATGGCCTTGATGAAGACGCGTACAATATTCGTTTCTGTCTGTGAACCAAATAACGATATCGTCACGGATAACATCGGATAAACACACGGTGTAAGATTGAGAGCAAGACCGATGAGGAAGACGGCAAGAAAAGTAAGCAGCGATCCTTTTTGATCAAACATGATCGCAAGTTCATTCTTTACATTTCCTGTTGTGATTTCGGATGGCGTATATTGCGCAAAAATATTTTGATACTGCTGGATGATTGGTTCTCCAGTGTTCACGATGTGCACGGGTATATTCACTTCGATGGTTGCTGGAGCAAGACAGAGTTGATTGTTACATGCTTGAACGATGATGCTTGCTTTCAGCGTGTCTCTTCCGGTTGCAAGTTTGTCTGAAAACTTGATGGAAGCAAAGATCGTCGTCGTTCCTTCGTATACATCGATCGGTTGTTCGGCGAAGGAGAGTGAAACGAGTTTCCCTTGCGGATACTGCACATCGGTAAGAATGATTCCCTCTTGGGCTTGAAGATCGAATGCGGTGCCGATCAAATAATCGAAAGTCGGGTGATGTGAGTTGACATGCCAATTCTCATTGATGCTCAATTGAACAGCAGCTTGAGCAGTGGTTCCAACTTGAATTTTATCCGATGAGAGTTTGATCTCCACGCTCACTTTTTTTGCTGTTGATAGTGATTGAGCAAGGACGACCGATCCCAGTAAACTCACAGCGAGAAGAATGGAAAGAAAAATTCTCATCATCATAGAATGTCTTCAGTGAGTTTCAATAGTAGATCGCTGTCTCGAAGATGTTCGATATCGTTGAGATCATCTTACTCTAATAATGATTTCAACGCCTTTTCGAGTAATTCTTTTGACAGTAATCCTACCTGGCTGTCTGCAATATATCCATTTTTATCTATGATAAATGTTGTAGGAATGCCTTCGATACCACCATATTGTTGTACCACTTTTGCTGATCCGAGTACTACCGGATAATTCATTTTCACTTTTTCAATGTAAGGAGCTACTTTTGACCAACCCTCTTCGTCCAGTGCAATACCGATGATTTCAAATCCTTTGGATTTGTACGTGTTGTACACTTCGATAAAATCGGGTATCTCTGCACGGCATGGCGGACACCACGTTGCCCAAAAATTCACAAGAACAACTTTTCCTTTTAACTTGGAAAGTTCAATCACTTTTCCGTTCTGAGTTTGAAGCGAGAAGTTTGGAGCTTTTTGCCTTTTTTCTGGTTGCGCAGTACAGGCAGCGAATAGGAATATGGCTAATACAACTGAAATACTCAACATGCGCTTCATGATAATCCTTTCTTAAGGTATTGATTCATAATCCCAATCATTAACCAACCATAGACCCAAAAGGTTTAATCCCTTTTACTGACTGGAAAATAGGAAAAATTCGGTTGAATTGATATTTCATGACTGGAAATCGATTATTGTTGATGTTTTTGTCGTTTATTATCTCTTATCGTTTGCTTTTCATTGAATTATCGTCAATATTTTTCTCATCTATGGATAAACCTCTCTATATTATCGGTATCGATGGTGGTGGAACAAAAACTACTTCCGTGCTATGTGCGCTTGATGGTGTAATCCTTGCAGAAGCCCAAGGTGCTCCCTCAAACTTCCAAATCATCGGTATTGAACGAACTTCACATACCATTCTTGATCTCGTTGAAACTTGCTGTCACTCAGTTGGATGCAGCATTTCACAAATCGGTGCGATCGTGGCGGGTTTAGCAGGAGCCGGTCGATCCAGTGATCAGCAAAGCATGCGCGATGGAATCATGGACTTAGCGCATACGCGAAATCTCACAATCAATAATCTCGTCGTCGAAAGCGATGCACGCATTGCGTTGGAAGGCGCTTTCGGCGGAAAGCCGGGAATGATCGTCATCGCTGGAACTGGATCGATTGTCTTTGGAAAAGATGAGCGTGGAAAAATATACCGCGCGGGCGGATGGGGAAGATTGATCGGCGATGAGGGCAGCGGCTATGCCATGGGTCAGCAAGCATTCCGCGCTGTAGCAAGATCGTTCGATGATAAAAGCACGAAGACAAAACTGGCAAAGCTCTTTGAAGAAAAATTCGGGTTGAATACTCAGGAAGCGATTATTTATTCTCTCTATAAAGAAAACTTTGATATCGCTTCCGTGATGCCGACAGTGATTGAAGCGGCATCGAAAGGAGACAAAGCTGCAAAGAGAATTCTCGATAACGCGGCTTTGGAATTGGTCGAGATCATTGAAATGACGTTGAAGAAAATGAACACGAATATCAAGAATCCATCTAAGCGACCGTTGGCATTGAGTGGCGGTTTGCTGGCGAACGAACAGTATTACTCGCGGAAAGTTATTTCGATCATCAGAAAAAATTTGCTGCCGGTTTCCGTTCGTCGAGCTGAATCATCGCCTGTGGTCGGTGCGGCGGTTATGGCAATGGATGTACTGAAATCTTAAACCAATACGAAAGAGAATCTGTTTTTCTTTCCAATCGAGAATAATGAATACCCTGACAGTGATCTTACCACATTCGCCGGTTTCACAGTTTGAAACAACTCTCAACCGCTTTATCGATTCGTCACTGGTGGAACAGGTGTGGATCGTTCATGACAAAGAGTATGTCGGTTCGCATCTGAAATGTGAAACCATGAAGTCCGGTTCATTCACGTCCGGTGAAACACTCAACCGTTTGATCGAAAAAATCAAAACAAAGTATTTCTTGATGGTCGTTCAAGCACAAAGAATTGAACTTGGGCAGAATGCACTGGAACGAATGCTCGGTGTTGCGGAACAAACTCAAGCAGGGATGGTGTACGCTGATTACTATGAGATTCGTAAAGATGAACGTGATGAACATCCGGTGAACGAGTATCAGCTCGGCAGTATTCGTGATGGATTTGATTTCGGACCGCTTCTTCTCTTTTCAACTGCTGCTGTGAAGAAGGCACTCAAAAAATACGGCAGAATTGAGAACGTGGAATATGCCGGATTGTATGATCTTCGTTTAAAGGTTTCAATCGACCATCGACTCTTTCATATTCAAGAGTTCCTATCTACGAAAGTCAGTTCTGATCCTTGTAAGAACGGTGAGAAGCAATTTGATTACGTTGATCCGAGTAATCGGCAGGTGCAAAAGGAAATGGAAAAAGTAGTAACGAAGTATCTCAAACATATTGATGCGTATCTCGAACCGAAATTTGAGAAAGTGCCGAAGGTCGATTCCCCGTTTCCTATGGAAGCAAGCGTTATTATTCCTGCCTATAATCGTTTGAATATAGTCGGTGATGCAGTGAAGAGCGTGCTGGAACAGAAGACCGATTTTCCCTTCAACTGTATCGTAGTTGATAACTACTCAACAGACGGAACAACATACCTGCTGCGGGAACTTGCTAAGGGGCATCAGCAGGTGAAGCTTCTTATTCCGCAGCGCACCGATCTCGGCATTGGCGGATGCTGGAATGAAGCGATCTTCTCCGAATACTGTGGCCGTTATGCAGTCCAACTCGATTCCGATGATATGTATAACGGGCCGCATGTACTTCAAAAGATTGTAGACGAATTTCACCGTCATAATTATGCGATGGTGATCGGTTCGTACAAATTAGTGAATATGAAATTGGAAGAGCTTCCTCCCGGCATTATCGATCACCGGGAGTGGACTCCGGCAAATGGTAGAAACAATGCGCTTCGCATCAACGGACTCGGTGCTCCGCGTGCATTCAACACTGCTTTACTCCGAGAAGCCGGCGGATTTCCTAATGTTAGTTATGGCGAAGATTATGATATCGTGCTCCGATTATCACGTCAATACCAAATTGGAAGAATTTACGAGCCACTCTATCTCTGCCGACGCTGGGATGGCAATTCTGATGCAGCGTTATCAATAGAAAAAGTGAATCAGCATGACGAGTACAAGGACAAGGTCCGAACCATGGAAATTCTCGCTCGCTGTCACCATAACGGGAAGAAAAAGTGAGAATCAGTTATCGTCGTTGGGATTTGAAGGATGTCGAAAGCATTCGTCAATTGCTGCACGATACGTGGCTGGATACGTATGCCGAGTTCATTCCTCGTGAGGACATCCTGGATTATTTGAAAGAACATTATAACGGAGATATATTACGATCGTTCGTTGACGATCAGAATGTTGTCGGATTCGTTGCTGAAGTTGACGGTGCGATAGCTGGATATGAAAAGACATTCTATAATCGAGAAGAGAAGCGGCTCTATGTTCAGCAACTGTACATTCTACCACGGTATCAAGGATTGGGACTTGGAAAACAGCTGATGGCATTCGCAGCTGACCATGCAAAGACATACGACCTTGATCGTGTCTGGCTTGGAGTGATGGTGGATAATACAGCGGCATTGTTATGGTATCAAAATATGGGATATCAGATTCTAGAGAAAACACCGTTTACGCTGGGGAAGACAACGGTGGAACACTATATCGGCTTTGTTCCTGTCGCTGATATTTTTCAACTGAGTGAAAAGAAATACTAAACGACAAGCGGCAAATCGTGAATTCTTCGAACAATTCTCTTCTTGCGCAAAAAACTTTCGCCGTTTTCAACTCGACAAGTACTCATGGTGCTCTCGTACAGCTCTGCCAGAACCTTATGGAACAGCAAAAACTTCACTGGCCGCAGTTGACCGAAGGATATGCGGCGTTGGAATCGGTTCGGGTTCGTGAAATTGTCTGCAGCAACTATACTGTCTTCGTGCAATTCAATCCAAAACGTATCCGCAGCACAGGAGCAGACCTCGATCCGAAAGCAATTCAGGAGCGCAAGTGTTTTCTTTGTCTTGAGAATCTTCCTGAACCGCAGAAAGGAATTCTTTTTCAAGATAAATTTTTGCTGCTCTGCAATCCGGTACCGATCTTTGCTCGGCACTTGACTTTTTCCAGTATTCACCACATACCGCAGGAATTGGAATCTTCTTTTGGTGTCTTACTTAATCTGACGAGAGACCTAAGTCCGGATTTTACTGTGTTTTATAACGGACCGAAGAGCGGCGCATCGGCGCCGGATCATTTCCATTTTCAAATGAGCCCGCGGCGTGCTCTTCCTATCGAATGCGATGCCGTTGATATGCGGCGACGAAAGCGGTTGTATTATAAAGACCATGTCGCGGGTTGTGTCTTGGTGAATTATGGTCGTACGGCGCTCGTTGTGGAATCCACAGATGAGCTTCGGCTGCTCGAGTTCCTGAAAAACATTTTGGAAATATGGAAAAAGGTTCTCGGTTCTGCGGAAGAACCGAAAATGAATATTCTGTGTTCCTATCAGGAGGAATTATGGAGACTGATCATCGTACCGAGGCGCAAGCATCGGCCTGATAAATATTTTATCGGAGGTGATGATCGTGTTCTTATCAGTCCTGCTGCTGTCGATATCGGCGGTCTTGTTGTGACACCGTTAGAGAAAGATTTCTTACGCGCGGATGCAAAGCTTATTGAAAGTATATTTGCTGAGGTAACCGAACCGCCGGAACTTATAGAACGAATATTAGAGAAGCTGCAGTGATCTCGGCAGAACCAATCATAGCCGTGGGAATTATCGAGCGCACACAAGAAATTCACGGTGAGTTCCATGGTTCTTATGAACTGCCGAACTTTGTGCGTCTCCAAGGTCGATTCACGGTACATGGTGAAAGCAGCACACTCGTATTGAAAGATAGCGAAGGGGTGGAAGTTATTCGCGGCCCGGAATTTCGTTGTCTCGCGTTGAACGGAGCGATATGCACACTGTGCAATGTTACCATCGGTATGAACTTTCACTGGGAGCGAAAAGAAGATCAAACATTCGAAGGCAATCTGTGCTTTCTTGCCAATGCTCATGGAACGATCTTAGCAATCAATGAGATTGGTGTTGAACAATATCTCCAGAGTGTCATTTCTTCCGAAATGAGTGCAGAAGCACCTGGTGAGTTTCTCAAGGCGCATGCCGTTACATCAAGGAGTTGGTTAGTGGCGATGTTGGAACGGCAAAAGAAGTTTAAGAACATACGTATGCCCTCTCAGCGATCCCAAGGGACGAAGGATGAAATACTGCGATGGTACGACCGCGAGGATCATGCACACTTCGATGTGTGTGCAGGTGATCATTGCCAGAGGTATCAAGGGATAACGAAAGTGACTTCAAAGTCGGCCGAAGAAGCGGTCTTGGCAACGCGGGGCCAATGTATCATGTATAATAATGAAATATGCGATGCACGTTTTTCCAAAGCATGCGGCGGCAGGACAGAATTGTTCGAACACACTTGGGAAGACACGCCGATGCCATATCTCCAATCTGTTTCCGATTCTGCTCAAGCTCATCCACAATTGCTGAACGAAGCAGACGCAGAACGCTGGATCCTCTCTTCTCCGGATGCTTATTGCAATACTTCGGATGGAAAAATTCTCAAGCAAGTTCTTCCATCATTCGATCAAGAGACGACAGATTTCTTCCGATGGAAGGTTGAATATACACAAGAACAGCTCGTACATATTCTTCATACAAAATCAGAAATTGATTTTGGAATGCTCATGGATATTGTTCCGCTCTCACGCGGACCATCCGGACGCATATACAAGTTGAAGGTGGTTGGAAGCAACCGAACGATCATCGTTGGAAAAGAATTGGAAATCCGCCGCTGGTTTTCCAGATCGCACCTCTACTCGAGTGCATTCATCGTAAAGACTGAGCGGGATGCGAAAGGAATACCGGCGAAGTTTACATTGTTTGGCGCCGGATGGGGGCATGGTGTCGGATTATGTCAGATCGGTGCTGCGGTCATGGCAGCAAAAGGGTGTAAAGCGGAAGAAATAGTGAAGCATTATTTCCGCAAGAGTGACCTCAGAAAACTATATTAACACAACTTAAAGATAAGAAGGTCTGTATGGCGCTCACATGGACAGAAGAATACAGTGTTGGGGTGAAAGAGCTCGATGATCATCATCGGCAATTATTTTCTCTTCTGAATAATAATTTAAAAAGCGTGATCGAAAATAATGGAAAATCGAAAACGATTGCTGCGGATTTAAAGAAATTGCAGGAATATGCTGTCACTCATTTTAAGACAGAAGAGAACTTGTTTCTGAAAATCAATTATCCGGATGCCAGAGCACATATACATGAACATGCAGAATTTCGAAAAGAACTCCAAAAACTCGATACACTTGCAGATGGAACCGATGATTTAGCCAGATTGAAACTTCTGCTATTTATATCCACGTGGTTTACCAAACACATCATGACAGTCGATAAAAAATATATTCCGTATCTCATAGAGAAGTGAGACTGAATGAATAAACCAAACAGCAGAAATCCATGGGCTTGGGTACCATCGCTGTATTTTGCAGAAGGAATTCCGTATGTGATGGTCATGACGGTCTCTGTTATTATGTATAAGAAATTTGGCATCTCCAACACGGATATCGCACTGTATACAAGCTGGCTCTACTTGCCCTGGGTGATCAAGCCGCTCTGGAGCCCTTTTGTCGATATCTTCAAGACAAAACGTTTCTGGGCGGTGACGATGCAATTATTCATCGGGGCGGCATTGGCTGGTATTGCTCTCACCATCCCTGCGCCGAATTTCTTCCAATACACCATCGCTGTCTTTTGGTTGATGGCTTTCAGCTCTGCGACCCATGATATAGCCGCGGATGGATTTTATTTGCTCGGTCTTGATGAGTCGAATCAAGCTGCGTTTATCGGAATACGCAGCACGTTCTACCGAATCGCAATGATTACAGGTCAGGGTACTTTGGTTGTAGTAGCAGGAACACTTGAGCCGAAAATCGGCATCCCACATGCTTGGTCGATCACATTTTATGTGATCGCGGCGTTCTTTCTTGTTCTCTTTCTGTACCATCGCTTCATGCTGCCATATCCGGCATCGGACACATCGACACTGCAAATCTCAAAATCTTCAAATATCCATACCAGAATAAACTATGGAAAAAATATGACCACCCCATATCCCCTCCTTATTAAGGAGGGGAGAAAGGGAATGTCGTTTTTCAACTTCAAAATGCAATCGAATGTTATTATCGCTGAGTTTGCTCGAACGTTCGTTCTCTTCTTTAAACGAAAAAATATCTGGGTGATTCTTTTATTTTTGCTTTTCTATCGCTTTGCAGAAGCACAGTTGGTCAAACTTGTTTCACCGTTTCTGCTTGATGTGCGTGAGAAAGGCGGGCTTGGCTTAAGCACTAGCGAAGTCGGAATCGTTTATGGAACCGTCGGCATTATGGCCTTAACAGCCGGAGGATTGCTTGGCGGTTATGTCATCTCGAAAAAAGGTCTCCGCAGGTGGCTCTGGCCGATGGTCATTATCATGCACACACCGGATTTGATGTTCGTGTATCTTTCGCAGTCCCAGCCAATAAATATTTTGCTTATTAATAGCGCAGTAGCACTCGAACAATTTGGTTACGGATTTGGTTTCACGGCCTACACGATGTATATGATTTACGTTTCACAAGGCGAACACAAGACAGCACATTATGCTATCTGCACGGGCATTATGGCGCTGGGCATGATGCTGCCGGGAATGGTCAGCGGGAAGATTCAAGAGCTCATCGGCTACCAGCATTTTTTCCTCTGGGTCATGATTTCGACCATTCCGGGATTTATTGTTGCGGCGTTGGTGAAGATCGATCCGGAGTTCGGGAAGAAAAGAGCAGAAGTTTAAAGAATATCATCACAGAGCCGAATGCAGTTTTCCTCGACAAGCATTTCCTTAAGACTTCCATTGTAGTGAATGACCATGTCACGATTCACTGTTTTTCTATGTTCTGTGAAGTCTACTTCCTTCGCCCAAAAAGGATTAATTACTTTTTCATCCTTTAGGGCTATTCTCGATTAACAAAATTATCTATAAGCTCTTTCACCCTCAGGAGAGAAGTATTTCTCCTTGAATGGTGGGGTTGGACAACCTTTCTGCATCTTTTCAGAAGAAAGGAACGTTCACCATCGAAGCAAAGAAGGCAACAATATGCGAGTAAATCACAAATTACTTGAACCCATCAAATAAGAGGAGAATTATGAAAAATAAAATATTCACCTTCACTGTCATAGGATGTATGGCAGGAATATTTTTAGCGGGCTGTGAAAAAAAAGCAGAACAGAAAGTTGCGGAAGCCAATCAAGAGCTGAAGGAGGCGAAAGCCGATTACGTTGCAGAATGGCAAAAATTTAAGACCGAGTCTGAAGCGCAAATCAAGGCGAATGAAGACAGGATCGATGCATTCAAGGCAAAGATGGATAAGGCCGGTCACAAGGCTAAAGCGAATTATAAAAAAGCAGTAGCGGAGTTGAAGGAAAAAAATCACGCCCTCAAAGAGAAGTTAGAAGATTATAAAGACGAGGGAGAAAGCAAATGGCAAGAGTTTAAGGCGAACTTCAATCATGATATGGATGCGGTCGGAAAAACAATGAAGGATTTATTTACGGATAACGATTAACAGCGATGACGACGTTTTTAATCGACAGGAGAACGACCAAATACCAGGTTGTTCTCTTGTCAACTATTTTAGATAAAAGATGCGGGGACTGAAAGTGAACCGACATATGGCATTACGCCGACGAAGTATAGACGATGCAAAGAGGAATACAATGAAAAACTTTATACTATGCATTTTGATGATCTCGTTATGGTGTTCAGGATTACTTCAGGCACAGTCTCTTGTAAAGCTGGATACGCTGGCCAAGTTAAAGGATGCTCTTCAGGACACGAACGAAGTTAAGAAATACACTCCGATTCCGGATGCGACCAAACAGCATATTGAGGAAACCAATGTAAAGACGAATGTTGTCGCTACGGATACGACCTATAAGAAAATTCTAGTTCAAGACTCGACTGCTCACGTTTATAACGAGTACCGGGGTTTGCTCAATGATGACCCAATCTATAACAAAAGGGCTCCATTGTGGCAGCCGATTATGAAGGTCTTGGCACAAAATACGCTCGTCAACTTGGTCGATCATTATGTTATTGGTTATAATTGGGCGGTAGTGGGATTCAATTCCTGGAATCGCACTGCCATTAAATCCGGTTTCCCATGGGGTAATGGATGGAAATGGGACAACGATAGATTCGGCAATAACTTCTTCCTGCACCCGTATACGGGCGCGGGCTACTTCAATTCGGCACGCGCGAGCGGATATAACTTTTGGGAATCGTCGATATTTGTATTTGGAGGAGCATATACGTATAAACTTTTCGGAGAGAATGGCTGGCCCGATGGAAAACCGGAGAGGAATGATCTGATTGCTACAACTCTCGGCGGCATGTTCGCCGGTGAAGTTCTGTACAGACTCTCATCAATTGCTCTCGATGAGAGAACCGTCGGAGCAGAAAGGTACGGCAGGGAGTTCCTGGCCCTTCTTTTGAGTCCCGGCAGGGCATTCACCAGATTCATGAACGGGAAAATGTTCGCGCATAATACGGAAGAGGTATACCAAAAAGAACCGACTGATGTTGTTATATCGGCCGGCGGCATCATAGTTAATGATGTAAAATCATTTGGCACAGGACCAGTCGGATTTAGTATGAACGCTGATTTTGATTATGGAAAACCGTTCGAGGAAAGAGATCGGAAGCCATACGACTACTTTCGACTTCGGGCCGATATGAATTTCGGACTAGGCAGAAAATGGGTCGATAATATCGTTGGGTACGGTATTCTCACGGGTACAAATGTTAAAGTGGGGGATGCCCCGATGCTCATCGGACTAACTCAAGGTTTTGAGTATTGGGATAATAAAGCTTTCGAACTGAGCACGATGTCGTTCGGGGGCGTTGTCATTACGATGGTGCCGCTCGGTAAGGGGACGAATCTGTTTATAGATTTTCATTTGGCTGTAATACCTTTTGCGGGCAACTCAACCCAGGTCATAACGGATACATCGGAGGGAAGAGATTATAATTTTAGCGGTGGAGCCCAAACAAAGTGCGATATCACGTTGAAGGTTGGCGATATTTTCAGCGCAACCTTGTTGAGCTATTATTATTGGATCAGTACTTACGTCGGTCCCTCAGGGAACAATTATATGGGTATCATTAAACCGAGAATTGAATTCCACCTCTTCAGTAATGTCGGGATTGGATTTGAAGATGAGATTATTTACGAAAACTTATATTTACGTGATTTCCCCGGGGTGAACAAGGTATACACGCAACAGAGACTTTTTCTGACATTTTATTTTGCGGACTTTGCGCACAATAAGTAAACTCAATGGCAAATGACCGATGAAGCCACGGCAATGTAAGCGGAAAACAATGAAAACACTGTACATCTTGATTATCTCGTTAATGTGTTCAGCCTTACTTCAAGCACAGTATCTTGCGAAGGTTGATAAACAATCAATTTCAAATCTAAGTATCGGGGAACAACAACAGATCTACAAGGTGGATTCCAGATATTATTCCTACCTGGGATTGAATCTAGGAAAACATTCGGTGGGAGACACCTCTTTATATAATGCGTACGGTGATTTACGGGATGACGACCCTGCATTTAGACAGAAACAGACTTTATGGAGACCTGTTGTGGCAATTACTGGAGATTGTATTGTTACAAATCTATTTGATACTTATGTCGTAGGTGAAGATTTTACTCATGTGGGCTTTGCTTCCTGGGGGCGTAATTTAAAAGCGGGCTTTCCTTGGGGGTCAGGTTGGGAATGGGATCACGACAGGTTTGGTATGAACTTCCTCGCGCATCCTTACGGCGGGGGCACATTCTTTATCGCTGCCCGTGCGAACGGATATAATTTCTGGGAATCGGCTCCATTTGTACTATTTGGCAGTTATATGTGGAAAATTTTTGGGGAAACAGGAGTACCTGAACGTAATGATTTGCTTGCTACCACTGTTGGCGGAGTATTCTTTGGAGAAATATTCTATAGATTGGGCTCGAATGTTCTGGATGATCGAACAACGGGGTGGGAACGATTTGGCCGGGAACTTGCTGCCGCCGTTCTTTCTCCCACGAGAACCTGGGCCAGGTTCACAGAGGGGAAATTGTTCAGAGTGACCTCGGAAGAGGTCTATCAGACAGAACCGCTGAATGTAACGTTGTCGAGCGGGTTGCGGGTGGTCAATAATGAATTAAGCTTCTTGACGGGATCTACAAACTTATGGCTTAGCGTTATGCTTGATTATGGGAATCCATTTGAATTTACGTCCCGGAAGCCTTTTGATTGTTTCAATGTGAGTATGGATCTTACGAAAGGAATGGGAAGAAAAACATTGGACTATATCACAGGATACGGAATCCTTTTTGGCAAGAATTACGAGTCTGGTGGCTTGAAAATGCTCATCGGAGGATTTCAACATTGGGACTACTTCGATAATTGGGCGTTCGAAATGGGCACTATGGCGTTTGGTCCAGGAATAATCTCTAAACTGCCGATAAGCTCAAATTCCAACCTTTACACTAATTTCCATGTCGGGGTAGTACCATTCGGTGCAAACAGTACACAATTGGGTCCTGACACTTCTCAGTTCAGGGATTATAACTTTGTAGGAGGAGCGGAAACAAAACTTGAAAGCACTCTTCAGCTTGGATCGTGGGTAAACGTTGTATTTATAGGTTATTATTTCTGGATGCATACGTATGTGGGAGCTCCAGGGGATCATTACGTCGGTCTTATCAAACCCCGTATTGAACTCAAACTTTTCAGCAATCTCAGTATTGGATTTGAACATCAGGTGTACTATAGTGATCGATACACACGTGATTATGGCGATTATCATAAGGTATTAACCGAACAGAGAGTCTTTCTGTCATTCCTCTTCGAAAATTTCAAAGAACAAAAAGAATGAACTACTTTTTTGGTCTTGTTGTCTTATTTGGTTGGCTGCTCTTTAGAAAGGAAGTATCATCTTGACAAAGAAGTCAAAGAATCGATTCATTCTTATTAAGGTCATCATCTTTTCGTTGGCTGTTATCGGCATGGTGAAACCGATGTATTCGCAGTCTCAGGAAAGGGATTCTACATTTCATCCGTACCATGTTAATTACTGGGTAACAGGCGGCATCTTTGTCGTGGGAATTCCGGCAACATTGATTGGGGCACCTTTGATAACACACAAATCGCCCTTGACAAATGCAGATTTTCAGACATTGGACAGAAATGATATTAACCCAATTGACCGTTGGGCTTTGAATCTCGACCCCTCGAAGATGGGTTATTACGCAAACCTTTCAGATAATACGCTTACGGGTATAATCCTTCTTCCGGCTCTCACACTCTTTGATCACAATATCAGGCAGGACTGGTTGGACATAGCGCTGATGTATGCGGAGACTCAAATAATTGTAAATAATATATACCTTTATAGTCCTTTCGGACCGCTTTTTCAAAACAGATTACGTCCTGCTGTGTACTACGATGCGCTTGGTACCAGTGGCGCGAGAACGACAGCCTGGAACCGGAGTTCATTTTACAGCGGCCATGTTGCATCTGCCGCAGCGGCATCTTTCTTTACCGCAAAGGTATTTTGTGATTACTATCCGGAATTAGGATGCAAGAAATATCTTCTCTATGGTGCGGCGGCAATACCGCCTCTTATCGAGGGATATCTCAGAATGAAAGCACTCGATCATTTTCCATCCGATATATTAGTTGGTTTTGGAGTAGGAGCATTATGCGGCATATTAATCCCCGAAATTCATCGCATTAAAATTGAGAACGTTTCAATGGGGTTATATTCTTCTTATGAAGGAACGGGAATAAGTCTGAAATGGCAGCCGAATTTTGGGAAATAGGCATGTTTACTTATGAAAATGAATTTTTTATGTTTCTCATATAGTTATAAACGTGCTGTTGAGTCTGTACTAATTTGATGAATAATTTTATTCTTTCTTGGGTCTAATACCCCGCCGCTTGCGGCGTCATTCCCGCGTACGCGGGAGTGACAAAATATCTCGTCCCGCCATGCGGGACTGCGAGGATGTTTATAGAAGAAAATTTATAATGAAAAATTCAAAAAACAAAATCATCATTTACGTCTCCATTGCCACACTCTTATTCGTCTGTGCATTAAAGGTAGATGCACAACAAGTTGAACTCGGCGTACGGTATAATCCTGAATTCACAGGTTTAATAAATAAGAACGACAATAATGCCGGTAATAAATTGGATTTAACAAGTAATTTTGGATACTTCTCTTTTGGAGCAGGTGCCATTTTCAACTTCAATAATAATTTCGGTTTGGCGGTCGATCTTTTGTTCTCGAGGGAAGGGCAGAGATTTAAGGGAAATTTCAACGGCAGTTCTCCTGATGCAGCGACGTATAGCTCAGTCATTAACACCCAGGTATCTCTGAACAATATGGTTATCGTGGGCGATTATGTAGCAAAGGCTGAATTGAATTATATCAAGCTGCCAATCATGTTGTCGCTCACTTCTGATAATACCAAGCCGCTCTTTTTCACGCTGCTGGTGGGTCCACAGTTTAATTTTCTGGAAGGTGTTGCGCAGGAGGTGAATCATAACGACCTAGAATATCCGAACAGTAATATTGAACCGATAGATTTGTACAAGTCCTTTACGATTAATGGAGTTCTGGCATTTGGTGGAGCTTACAACCTTACGCCAAATATGGTATTATCAGCGCGGTTACGATTCGACTACGGTTTTGATGATGTGGAGAAGAAAGACGTGATGGTGAGTTACTCCGGTGCTGTCCCCATTCGTTTTTATTCTACTGAACGTCAAGCCACACACAACATAACAGGTGCCTTGATGCTCGGGCTGGATTTCAAATTGTGAAGCTTTCTTTAGAGAATTATGGAAGTAAAAATATGCAGCCATCATGCCGAAATTATAGTTCACAAACGACCGCAATCTCGAGATGTCGGGATCGGGTTCATTTCAATCACATGTACAATAGAAGGAGAAATATCATGCGCTATGTACTTGTATTAATCGCAGCAGTGTTATTGTCGAGCACTGTGGATGCACAGTTACGTATTAATCTCGGCTTCAATGTAGATCGTCAACCAGTTTGGGGTCCGACCGGTTACGATCATGCTGAATATTATTACCTGCCGGACATTGAAGCGTACTACAACGTTCCCCAGCATAAGTATTACTATCAGGAAAAAGGACGCTGGATTGGCAGATCAACTTTGCCATACCGCTATCGTAATTTTGACTTGTATCATTCTTACAAAGTAGTGGTGAATGAGCCGACACCGTATAGAAATCACGCAATGTATAGAGACAAATATGCCTCGTTTAAAGGCCGTCACGATCAAGAGGTAATCCGTGATAGCCGTGATTCAAAATATTATGTAAACCCAAACCACCCAGAACATAAAAACTGGTCAAAGCAGCAAAAGCATGATAATGGCAATGGCAAAGACAAGGGTCGCGATAAGAACTCTGAACGAAAATAATAGACAAAACAAACAAGATCGATATGGGTATAAATATGAAATGAAGCCGCAGGTTAACAAGAACATACATGTTTTTGAACAACCTGCGGCGAGTTTGATGAATAGTTTTATTAAAGGAAAAACATACAACGATCATACCGAAATTATAATTCACAAATCGGGATCGGGTTCATTTCAAGCACATATAGTTAAAAGGAGAAACATCATGCGCTATGTACTTTTATTAATCGCAGCAGTGTTCTTGTTGAGCACTGTAGATGCACAGGTACGGGTTAATCTTGGCATCAATATAGGAAGTCAACCAATTTGGGGTCCGACTGGTAACGATCATGTTGAAAATTATTACCTGCCGGACATTGAAACGTACTACAATGTTCCTCAGCATAAATATTACTATCAGCAAAAAGGACGCTGGATTAGCAGCTCATCGTTACCTTCCCGCAATCGTAATTTTGACTTGTATAAAGCTCACAAAGTTGTGATAAATGAGCCGACACCGTGGAAAAATCACGCAACGAATAGAGACAAATATGCCTCATATAAAGGTCAGCACGATCAGCAGTCAATCCGCGATAGCCGTGATTCAAAATATTANNCAAAAGCAGAATAAGGGTAATGGCAAAGGAAATGATCGCGGCAACAAATAATAATAAAAATAACAGATAAGACAAACAAGATCGGCATGGGAATAATGGAAAATGGAATGAAGCCGCAGGATAACAAGAACAAAAATGTTTTTGAACAACCTGCGGAGAAGGTGATCGGTCACAAAGGAACCATGATATTCAAACAACTTCGTGCACTACGTTGGCCGGACATGCTTACTCTTCTTGG
>PLMS01000048.1 GCA_003142575.1 Ignavibacteriota bacterium | reverse complement strand
AAAAAAATCAGAATGGATCACGCCAGCTGCTTCTTGTGCCGACATCCCGTTCTTGATCGTCCATGCTCTGCATTCGTCCTCACCAACGGTGAAGAAGGAATGAAGTCCGAGGAGAGCGTACGCCTCACGAATCAGTGTATTGAGCGCCGACTCCTTGATACCGTATTCTTCCATAAAGACCTTTGCCTCATCATCAGGTAGTTCTGACACTTCCATTTCGATTTTGCCAAAAAAGGAAACGATCTTCGTATTTTTTCCTTCTTTCTTTTCAGATATGAGTTTTACATACTTTTCTGTCTCACTTCGCTGTGATTCGTCGAAATTGAGTGCAATCAGCATAGGTTTGATGGAGAGCAGTTGATATGTTTTTAAGAGATGCAGTTCATCTTTTGAAAATTCTGTTTCACGCAGCGGTTTTTCACTATCGAGTATCTGCTTGCATTTCTCTAACACCGGCAATTCCCGTTTTGCAAGTTCATCCTGCATTTTCATAAGTTGTTTCTTAATGCGTTCGATACGTGTTTCGACAAGAGAGAGATCAGAAAGAATAAACTCCGTTTCGAACGAATCAATATCTCGCAGTGCATCGATAGAACCGTCTGGATGGGGAACAGTCTCGTTGGTGAATAATCGGACAACCTGCACCAGTGCATCGTTTGATTTCACATTGGATAAAAAATTAGTGGTAAACTGTGTTGATCCTGACTCGCCCTTTTTCAATCCAACAACATCGACGAATTCGATAGTAGCATGGACAGTGTTCTTAGGAGCGAAGATTTCGACACATTTGTCAAGACGAGCATCTGGGATTTTCACAATGGCATGATGCGTTTCTACCTTTGTAAGTGCCGAAGGGTCAAGGTGTGTTTTGGTAATCGTTTGGAACAGTGTAGATTTTCCGGAAAATGGGAGACCGACAATACCTATTTGCATTTTTTACTTTCAGAATATGAAAAAGACTCTGATAATATACGGAAAATTCTTTAGTGGTAATGGGAAGAATGCTGACTGCACGTAATAAAACGCCCAATCGTAATAGATCGGGCGTCATTTTTTTTTATGTAATAACTGAAGTCCACTTTTAATGCAGGCTCCAACTCGTTATGCTTTAGTTTTTCTTAAACTCCGCTACCAATTCCTGTAGAACCTTCTTTGCGTCACCAAATAACATTTTTGTGTTCTCTTCATAGAAGAGCGGATTCTCGATGCCTGCGAATCCGGTTGCCATTGAACGTTTCATCACTATGACGGTTTTTGCTTTGTCCACATCAATGATAGGCATTCCATAGATCGGGCTTCCTTTGTCTGTGCGTGCTGCGGGATTAACAACATCGTTTGCACCAATGACAATAGCAACATCCACGGTATCCATTGTGGGATTGATTATTTCCATCTCAAGGAGTTGATCGTACGATACATTTGCTTCGGCAAGCAGAACGTTCATATGTCCAGGCATGCGACCAGCAACGGGATGGATGGCAAACTCAACTTTGATACCGCGTTTTTCCAATTCATCACTCAACTCACGCACTGCATATTGTGCTTGTGCAACGGCCATTCCATAGCCTGGTACAATAACTACACGTTCCGCTTGTTCAAGAGCGAATTTGGCATCTTCCACGTTAAACCGTGTAATCGGTCTGTCCTCATGAAGGCTGGACGTATCGACTTGAGGAGTACCCACCGCACCAAAAAGTATGTTTGCGAACGAACGGTTCATCGCTTTGCTCATAATGATGGATAGAATAAATCCAGATGAACCATCGAGTGAACCGGCGATGATCAAAACCTTATTGTTGATTGCGAATCCAGTTGCTGCGGCGGCAAGTCCGGCGTATGAGTTCATCAGAGATAAAACCACCGGCATGTCTGCTCCGCCGATCGGCAGTACAATAAAAATACCGATGAGAAACGAGAGTGCAATCATAGTACCGAAGATGAGTATGTTTTGAGGGAAGAAGACGAGATACATGAACATTCCGACCGTAATAAAAAAGAGCAAAATGTTGACAAAGTTTTGACCTTTGTATGTCATCGGGGCGCTTTTGACAATCCCTTGCAGTTTGCCAAACGCCATGAGACTTCCGGTAACCGTGAGCGATCCGAAGAGCACTTCAAATCCCAGCGCTCCCATGAGTCCGCTTGTAATTTCATGTCCCTTGACAATAAATTCATTGATACCAACCAGCACTGCGGCAAGCGCACCAAATGCGTGGGAGAGTGCGATTCGCTGTGGCATTGCAGTCATCGGCATAAAGATAGACATTGCCGTACCAATAGCTGAACCAACCACAAGTCCAATGAGTATCCATTCCCATGTAACAATACCTTGACCGAGCAGTGTGCCGATCACTGCCAAGAGCATTCCAATTTCAGCAAGATGCATGCCTCGGCGTGCCGATTCTGGATGGCTGAGTCCTTTTAATCCAAGAATAAAGAGGACAGATGAAATGATATATGTAATTTCGAGCAGATAGTTCGTCATTGCTGTTTCCGTTCCTTTCGCTTGAACATTTTCAACATGCGTTCGGTAATCAAAAATCCACCGACGACGTTGATAGTAGCGGCAGTGACTGCCACGAGTCCAAGCATTTGGCTGACGAACTGATCGCTTCCGGCTGCGACTAACGAACCGACAAGTGAGATTCCAGAAATAGCATTGGTTGCGGACATAAGCGGTGTATGCAATGTTGGTGTCACGCGTTTGATAACCTCAAACCCGACGAATCCGGCAAGGAGGAGTATGTAAAATGATTCAATAAGGGAAAACATAAAGTATTATCCTTTGTGAGATTTCTTTTCTTTTTTTGGTGGTGCAAAAGTCGGATGGACGACAGCGCCGCCATGTGTCATGAGACAGCTTTTGATAATATCGTCTTCAAGTTTCAGTTCGAAGTGTTTCTTCTCTTTGTTCCAAAACTCGTCAATCAAATTAGTTAAATTGTTGGAATACATCTGGCTTGCGTGAAGCGCGACGCGCGTCGACATGTTCGCCATTCCGATAATCTTCACACCATTTTTCTCGATGGTTTTACCAAGGATTGCACCTTCAACATTGCCGCCTGTTTCAATGGCAAGGTCAACAACAACGGAACCTGGTTTCATCGCGGCGATCATATCGCTTGTGACAAGAACCGGAGCTTTGCGACCGAAGACTTGCGCTGTTGTTATGACAATATCCGCCTGTGCACAATGTTGCTTCATAACTTCGCGTTGTTTCTTTAACTGTTCCTCTGTTAATGCTTTTGCGTATCCCTGTGCTGTTTGTCCCGTTTCCCCGAGGTCGACTTCAACAAATTTTGCGCCGAGTGAAAGAACGTCGCTTTTAGCAACAGGACGTGTATCGAATGCGTCAACCTTTGCTCCGAGTCGGCGTGCAGTAGCAATTGCCTGTAATCCCGCAACGCCGGCACCGATGATAAACACTTTAGACGGCTGAAGTGTGCCCGCCGGAGTCATCATCATTGGAAAGATTTTATATAAATTGCCTGCGGCAAGAACGACTGCAGCGTACCCAGCCAGACTTGCCTGCGAGCTTAACGCGTCCATTTTTTGTGCGCGAGTTGAACGAGGAATCATCTCCATGGAGATTGCCGAGACACGTTGTTTGGCGAGCGTTTCAAGAAGTTTGGGCTCATTGAACGGATCGAGGTAACTTACATGAATCGATCCTTTTTTCAGTGAAGTGACTTCTTTTAAATCGGGTTTCCTCAACCGCAAGACAATATCTCCGGAAGCCAGGAGCTTTTTTCGGTTCTTCTCTATCGAAGCGCCGGCTTTCTTGTAATCATTATCCGAAATACCGAGTGTCCTGCCAAGACCTGATTCGACAGTAATCTTTGCACCTTTTTTGACGAGTTTTTCGATATTCTGTGGCAGCATTGAAACACGCAGTTCGGATACGGCTTCTTTTGGTATTATTATATTCATAGTCCATTCATAATTAATTTTTAGATATAATACAATCGGGAAAAATTGCTTAAAAATCTACATTCCTTTTTATATGCAGGATAATAAAAATGGACGTAGTTCTATAAGTTTACAGGAGGGAGGTTGATTGCTTTTCCCCAAAGTAAATCTAATTATTGAAAATTGCTTTAAGGAATCTCCGCATTTCTTTCCAAGATCTCTTATCCCCGCTTTCATTATAGGCAATTGGCATATTAAATTTTTTGCCTAGTTCTGTTGCTGCAGGATTTGTGAATGCATGCAATGCTCCTTTGTACGAAATGAATTTGAAATCGGCATCTGCCGCTGTCATTTCTTGCTTGAAATTCTTGATATCGTTCTCTGAAGTGAACTTATCAGCTCCGCCATTACATACAAGAATCTTCGCTTTCACATTCCCCTTTTTGGCTGGTGTAGAGGTCGCCAGACTGCCGTGAAAACTTACAACACCTTTAAGATCAATTCCGGCACGTGCCATATTGAGTACAACGCCGCCGCCATAACAATAACCGATTGCAGCAATACGTGTCGAATCGACATGTTCATTCTTTTTAAGAAGCTCTATTGCTGCCACGAACCTTGCTTTCAACAAGGACAAGTCTTTCATAGATTCGCCTGCAAACTTTTGAGCATCGCCGGGATTATCTGCAACCTTCCCATTGCCATACATATCTACCGCAAAGGCTACATACCCTAAAGAAGCAAGCATTTCTGCTCGTTTCTTTGGATAGTCTGTAACGCCCCACCATTCATGTACGACGATGACGGCAGGTCTTTTTTCCTTTAAAGAATTATCATATGCCAAATACCCTTTTAGTGTCACATTGTTAGCGGTATATTCAACCACTTTGCCGATAATCTCGGCATGTGTAACAGAACTCACAAGAATAAGCATGAGAATAGCGAGTTTCATATTTTCTTCTCCTTTATTAATTTAGAAATCAAGTTTTGAATGAATCATTCATCGTAGACACCACGTTCTATTTCATCCACAATATAAAACAATAGCACAATGGAGAGAGTTCCGAACAATAATGGTTATAAGAAGGTGGATACTCTACTGTTTCAGTTTTCCGAAAAACAGTGTTATAGAATGGGCCTTTTGGGTTTTGATTCAGAGGTAGAATATAAATGTTCTTTTCCACTAGGGTAATAAAGCTTTTTCATATTTGCTTTTATTTTTGGACTTCGCAAATACAAAATCATTCCAATGGATGGAATGATCCAAAGAAAGAAACCTAGGATGATTGTAGTCATTCCTAAAGGATTGATGTATCCTAAACTCATTCCCATAGTTCCCATGACAGTAGACAATGCTGCCTGCATATTTTTCCAGAGAATGTAGCTCAGCAAGGAATCTACACAGGCATTCACCATCCCAACCCAACAGGCAATCTCGAGAATCTTTCGGCCGATCTCTTGAAAGCGAACAAACTGAATTGCACCGGCAAGAACATTGAAGAAGTACAATATTGTATAGAACGACCAAATGCGGTTATATTGAAACAGTGGTGTCATAGATTCCATACCATTTCTTGCCTGCGGAAACGCGCTGAAGAGTACATTGAGTTGTTCCATCGGATTCGACAACAAACCGAAGAATTCCGTAAGAATGATGATGATCGAAAAAAGTATTGTAGACCAACCGATAACAGAAACGGAACGTGGCATAAGTAATTCTCCAATATTCAAGATGTTATCTCGTCTAGCAAGAAATGTATGTATGATATCAGAGTCCGAAATAATTTGTAAAGTTGCAAGAGGAACGTTCGAGAATGGTGGTTTATTTTTATCTATCAAAAATGTCTGAAGAATCTTGTATATTGCAATACGAATACAGAAAATAAACAACAACAGCATGGAATCAAAATATGAATCAGGTCGTTCCTAATCGAAAAGAACACGATCCGCGAATGCACTCGGCGGAACACATCTTGAATCAAACAATGGTGCGGATGTTTCATTGCGATCGTGCTTTCAGCGCACACATCGAGAAGAAGAAATCGAAATGTGACTACCATTTTGCACGAAACCTCACACCAGAAGAAATCCTCCAGATAGAAATGAAAGTGAATGAAATCATACAGTCTGATCTTCCGATCCGCGAACAAATTCTCTCGCGTGAAGAAGCGGGGAAAGTTGTCTCTCTTTCAAAACTTCCTCAAGATGCCGGAGATAAAGTGAGAATTATTATCATCGGTGAATACGATGCCTGTCCATGCAGCGGGGTGCATGCTTCCTCAACGAAGGAGATCGGAGAATTTAGGATCATTTCCAGCGATTGTGCAAATGGTGTCTTACGGATTCGATTTAAGATTCAGCAGTAATAAAAACCGAAAAGTATATACTGCTTGGTGGTTATGGGCGCGCCTCGCTGGTTGGTCAGGGATATGAACAAGCGTTAAATTGTTCATGGGATAAATCCACACCGCTTGCAGTGTGCAAAATTTCTCCGAATTACCCGCTCTGCTGAGCGGAACAATATGTGTAGTTCACGGTAAATGGAGCATGAACACTTTCATCGGCGGGGGCATTTTCCAAATTCTTTTGACTTTATCATAACACGCGTTTTCTGATCCTCTAAAAAACACTCCATTACCTATCGCTTAGTGATTTTGAACTTACTTCTTTTTCGGAGTTCCTTTTTTGTACAAACGAGGTTGAAGATAGGAATATCATTTCGCCGCGACAAGTTAAGAAAAAACGTTTTTCTACTGCAGCTTAGTAAAACCGATCTCGATAAGAAAATTTTATTGATCGAACACCTCTGGAAGCCCTGCAAAACCGAGTTCAAAAATGAAAACTCTACAAATTACTTAAGGATTAGCATGTGAAATTTCTGCTAATATTCAATAAAAAGGGCAAAATGCTTAATTCCTATAGGCTCTTTTTTTGTGGAGTGTTGGCATCATAATTGTCCCGTTTAGAACATAGATATTAGAGTTCAAACTAAGAGATAGGAGACGGTTCATGGAACAGACAGAAAATATGACCACAGAAACTCTGAGTATTGCGGATGAAGTGCAATGCCAAGTCAATGAACCAAAAGCGTCTGAAACCAAACGAACACAAGCCGAAGATACACATCAAGCAGAACGTGCTCAGATGCTGGCGGCCGCTCATAATCTTCCTCATTTTGACATTCAAATGGCACGACAGCACCCCTTAAGAATACTCCTTGCTGAAGACAGTCTTGTCAATATCAAAATCGTACTCTGGTTTTANNGCTGGGGTATCATGCTGATGTTGCTTTTAATGGGATTGAAGTCGTTGACGCGCTCAAACGCCGATCATACGATGTGATTTTAATGGACGCTGTAATGCCTGAAATGGATGGTCGGCAGGCAACGATGTTAATTCGCAAAGATTTCCCGTCTCATCAGCAACCGAATATCATAGCGATGACAGCTAATGCACAACCTGGTGATCGTGAAGAATATTTATCGATTGGAATGAATGATTACATTACAAAACCGATAAAAATGGAAGATATGATTCGAGCGTTGCTGGCGAGCAAACCGACACCTGAGATTATCGAGATAGAATCGGAACAGATTCAGACAATTCGCATGGTTGCTTGATAGGATAAACACGTTTTGCGCGATGCTTGATAAATCTGCACACCATGAGCATCGATTTTGTCAATTCACCTGCGAATATATATCATTCCCTGAAAACTATTTGATATTGGGTGTGCCATCATAGGGGGAAATGGCATGACAGATATTGCTACTCGTTCGCTTTCCACCTCAGACTTTCCACGTCTGCGGAACCTTGAAGCTGGATACCCGCCTCCCTTGATTGTTAACAGCTATGCGCTGCCTCTTTCCCTTGCTTTCCCCAAATAAAACCTATATATTCATCGCAGAAAGCCAGCTCTTCATTGCTCCATCGCCAAATATTTTTGCTGCTACAGTGACGTGAAGTTTTTTATGAATAAGCATTTATGTGAGTCTATTATTCATGCGTTATAAGTATGATAGATTGATTGAGTGCAGCTAAACAGGTGTTTCCCAATGCACAGAATTTGAATCAAAAATTATTATATTCTTGAGCCAAGGTAAATTGATAAAGATTGTAAAGTGAAGAGTAAAAGATGAAAGATGAAAAATAGAGGATGAGAAAATAGAACAAGATATGTTGTGAGAAGAGCTTTCTCACAACAAGAGTATTGTCATACAACCCCAAAACTACAGGAAAGTACTTGAACAAGGAGGGTTTGGAATGCAACCGATACCATGGAAAGAACAATTCAAAATCGATGTGCAGGAAATCGATGAGCAGCATGAAGTATTATTAGACATCTTCAACCAAATCGTCACATCCGTTGAAAAGAAAAATGAATGGCAGGCAACATCTTCTATCGTTGATTCCCTCATCCACCACGCGTACAGACATTTCGCAACCGAAGAACGGTATATGATCAAACACCAGTATCCGGATTTACCATTGCACATCGGGAAACATCTTGATTTCATCAAGAAAGTAACGACGATGACACAAGAAGTAAAAGAGAAAGGTCCGGAAAAGCAGAAAGAAATGGTTGCGTTCCTGGCAAAATGGTATTACGATCACGTCCTCGTCATCGATAAGAAATATTCGCAGTATCTTGACAACAAGGGAATAAGGTGATATCGGAAATAATTGTATAATATTGTTACTACGAAAGGCTCTATGAAAACAAAATATCCGATTGAACGTTATGTAGATACTCTTGAAGATCAATCCGCGATTCCGGGAAAGATTGCCGATGGGATCAGAAAGACTGTTGAAGATTTTGCCGGGCGCTTTGACAATTTGGATGAAGCAAAAGCATCTCAGAAACCCCAACCAGAAAAATGGTCACGTAAAGAAATTCTAGGTCATCTCATAGATTCCGCTTCCAACAACCATCAGCGTTTCGTCCGTGCGCAGTATTTGAGAACCATAAACCTTCCTTCGTATGAACAGAAAGAATGGGTGAACATACAACAGTACAGCTTGCGCACGTGGAAAGAATTACTGGTTCTTTGGAAGTCGTACAATTTCCATCTCGCACGCATACTCGATCACATGCCGGCAGAATGTTTACAGGTCTCATGCACGATTGGTTCCGGCGAACCGTTGACAATCGGTTATGTTGTCGTTGATTACCTTGGGCATCTGCAGCATCATCTCCGGCAAATAGAGCAGATGTGATGGTGTGGCATTTGTATTTCATATGCATGATAGATCGAGCAAAGAAAGCATATGGCTAAAAAGACATTCAAAAATGTAAAAGAACTTGGAGATTTGCCAAATATAGGGATCTCCATTACTGGAGACCTTAAGCTTCTCGGAATACACAAGCCGGAAGACCTTCGCGGCAAAGATGCGTTTGCTCTTTATAATACACTTTGCAGCCTTACGGGAAAAAGACAGGATCCGTGCGTTCTCGATGTATTTATGTCCGCAATAAGTTTTGTAAATGGCGGTCCGGCATTGCCCTGGTGGTATTTTACAAAAGAAAGAAAAAAAAGAATGACCCCACCTTAGTTCTCCCTTTAGAGGGGGAGATGGAAAAAAAGATAAGCGGAGAAACCATTGAGTAATTACGAAAAAAAGAACAAAGCTATTTCCATTCTCCGGTGTTTGGGCTATTGAGATGCGGGCTATGCTCTTTTGTATCGGGGACGAACACCTTAGTATCGCTCATTTTCCCTGCGCGTAAAGCAGCAAGCGTAGATCCGGTCGAATCGCTGCGGTATGAGTAAGCTGCCCCTCTATAGTATTCCATACGTCTTGTGATTGCAGCAAAACCGTTGACTTATCCTCTGATTTTGTAACTTCTCTCTATGCCTAATAATAGAATATGTCATTCCCAGCCGGAGGCGTAAAATTGAATCACGCGAAGCGTGATACATTATTAGGCTTCCAGCTCTCGGGAATCCAGAACACTAGACTCCCGTGTATAAACAAGAGCGGCAGGGAAAATACTAGAACTTATGTATCCAGCGGGCTTCGGACATTGAGGCCTTTCTTGTTCAGGACATGTGTATAAATCATGGTGGTTCTGACATCCTTGTGTCCCAATAATTCCTGAACAGTTCGGATGTCGTGTCCATCTTCCAAGAGATGAGTCGCGAAGGAGTGGCGGAAAGAATGCGGACTCCCATGTTTGACAATTTCTGTTTTACCTATCCCTTCTTTTAAAGCACGCTGCACTCCACTTTCATCCAAATGGTGTCTCATAATCATACCGGAGCGTGGATCGCCAGATCGGTTTTTTGAAGGGAAGAGAAATTGCCATCCTAATGCTTTTGCGCTCAGCGGCGATTTTCTTTTGTACGCATGCGGCAGAAGAACTTCACCATATCCCTGTTGTAAGTCAAACTGATGGAGTGACCGAACATTGTCTATCTGACGCCGAAGTGATTCTTTTAACTTTGCCGGAAGAACGGTAATACGACTTTTTCCTCCTTTTCCATCTCTCACAACGATATAATTTGCGTCGAAATCGATATCCTGAATACGAAGTCTAACACATTCCATTAACCGGAGACCAGAACCATAGAGCAATCCAGCAATGAGCTTGTATTCACCAGTCAATCTGGTCAGGATGCTGCGCGCTTCTTCTTTTGTGAATACGACAGGAATGTATTTCTCGCGTTTTGCGCGCTCGATATCACCGATTTTCCCTAATTCTTTCTTAAGAACTGATCCATATAAGAATATCAAGGCGTTGAACGCCTGGTTTTGAGTGGAGGGAGCAACTTCTTTATCTATTGCGAGGTGAGAAAGAAATTGGCGAATTTCAGGTTCGGCCATTGTTATTGGATGTCGTTTATGATGAAAGACAACAAACTGACGAATCCAATAGACATAAGCTTCTTCGGTACGTTTGCTGAGATGTTTCAGACGGATGCATTGACGAACTTGATCGAGTAATTTAGGCTGATGCATAGAATTCCTCCTTTGCCTTGATGTTGACAACATTAAGATGAAATTGTATATTGGCGCACGCGCTACACCGTTAAGATAGTCAAAAGAGGAGTAAATGGGAAGAGGTAAGGGGTGGAACGCTAAATTTACAATGGTTGTACCAAGGCATTCGAAGAAGTAAAGGGTAGTCGTAGTGTATAGAATAGTAGACAAATCCATGATAATATATATTACATAGACTGATCCATGTAATGTATATTACGCGGACTAGTCCATATAACATAACCTGTTCGGACTTGTCCGTCTAATCATAGTTAGCACGCAAACAAAAATATCCTAATGAGATATTTGAAGTTGGTAAACGACAATAAGACTCCATAGGAAGATACAATGCCCGAGAAGAAGCGCCAACATTTTGTACCGCAGTTCTACCTCAGGTTTTTCACAACAGACGCAAAGAAGGAGACAATCTCCCTTTTTCATATTGCTTCTCAAAGGTTGATTTCAAATGTTTCCATAGATCGGCAAGCATACAAAGACTACTTCTATGGAGCGGATAAAGTAGTCGAGTCTGGATTTGAATTGCTTGAAGGTCGATCTGCTGAAGTATTAAAAGATATGATTTCCAAGAATGCGCATCCCAATTACTATAGCAAAGAACATCACGTTATCCTATCTTTTACAATAATGCTCCACGCACGAACGCTCTATTCTGCTGAAGAACAAGAGGAATCCATTGAGAAGCTCGTTAAACAGATATTCTCAAAAGACCCTCGCATCAAAGATCACCTTGACGAAGTTAAAATAGGTCTAAAAAATCCAACTCATTGGGTTATTCAAAACGCTGCTTCAATGATACCACTCGTATCTGATTTGGGATACAAACTCTTAATAAACAGGACAAAAACTCCTTTTATCACTTCCGATCACCCAGTAGTATTTTACAACCAATTCTTTGAGAAACGCAGGACTTGGGGAAGTAATACAGGTCTTGTTTCCAAGGGACTTCAAATTTTCTTTCCATTGTCCCCCAAGCATTATATTATCTTCTACGATAAAGAAATGTATAAAGTAGGTGGATTTTTCCACAGACCTGTTTCTATTAAAGATTCTGATAATGTGAATAATTTAAATGGACTCCAATATCTGAATGCTCACAAGGCTCTCTATTTTAATAACGACTTCACCGATGTTGATGCTCGTTCCCTAATTACTAACTTTTCCAAGTTTAAAAGAGCGATCATGTCCAATGTCGAAGAATATCAGGCGGAACGTAATTCTAAAGGTCAACAGGAATCTCTCATTCATTCATTTAAAGAGGATGTTCGCAGTGAACTTTCGCTTTCGTTCGTCAGTCCTACAAAAGTTGCAAGGCGTTTCAAGATGGACAACAGGTCTGTTTATGTGCGCAATGAAACAATGACACGGATCTATGATGAATTTATGAGTTTAGTTCCTAAGGGCGTATATAAGCCAAGTGAGTTTCAAAAATTCTTTATGGACAAGTATGGCCCTAAAAAATGAAATACAACATTTCCGGACAGCAGTGTTTTGCTTGTATGATAATACCTTCCGTTGTTTGCGTGCTAACCAGGCGCTCAAGCTGAC
>PLMS01000143.1 GCA_003142575.1 Ignavibacteriota bacterium | reverse complement strand
GCGCTCCAAGAACACTACCGCAGCCACCCGCTCATTATCGGTTTCTCTAACCGTCACGTCTACCAGACGGCTCTTAAAATTCGAACTGACCCTGCACATCTTGGAAGCCTGCCCTTTGGCAGTTCCGTTCATGGTTTGCACATAAGCGGACACTGCACACGAGGCCAGTTCAATTCAAGTTGGCAGAACCCACCGGAGGCAGATGCGGTCTGCGATCTCGTGAAACGCTTGCGGCAATCCCCTGATGCACGTTCACGCTCTCTCGGAATCGTCACGCCATTTCGTGCGCAGATGGACGCAATAACTGCTCGACTAGAGTCACATCAGCTCAGCGACGACATCAGAGTTGGCACCGCTCATACTTTCCAGGGAGATGAGCGGGATATAATGATTTTTAGCCCCGTTGTCGCCCGTGGCATCGGTCCGGGCACGGCCCGTTGGGTGGAGGATCCACCAAACCTGATAAATGTTGCTGTCACTCGTGCAAGGCTAGCGCTTTTTGTTGTCGCTGACTTTGATATATGCCGCAGACAGGCAGGTATTCTCGGCGATCTTGCCAAATATGTTGACACAGTTGAGAAACTGCGAAAGACAAGTAAAGATGAGTTGGAGCTGTTCAGTTTGATGGTTGTCCAAGGGTGGACCCCCCGTGTCCATCATGTCGAGAGGGATATCGAGATCGATTTTGTCCTAACACACGAGGGTAAACGTTTGGCGATAGAAATTGATGGTCCGCAGCATGAGAATACCATCGAGCAGGACAAAGCACGTGATACATTCCTTCGCGGCAGGGGCTATGATGTTCTTCGCATTCCGGGGAGAGCTGTGCGCGAGACGCCTTCATTTGTAATCAAACAGATTGGTGATCGCACCGGACTACCAGTGTAAAAAGAGAATCCAACCATCGGCTGCAGCGGATGACGTTCCGCCGCCGCGTCAGCCGAAACGTTAGAAATTATAATGGGGATTGCTATGGACATACCTGACAGTATAAAGCTTGGAATTACAGTAGTAAGTGGAATCATCGCCTTATGGCAAATCAAGGCACGTCTAAATATTCAGAAAATACTTCAGCAAGAATCTTTCAATTTACATTCATCCGTTGCATTGGTTTTGGGAAATTGCCAAATTGCGAGAGATCAAATCATAAACAATCAAATACCCAACGCCATAGCAACTGCCGGACAGGCGGAGGGTGGTACTCAAATGCTTTTAAAACAAACCGTGAAACTTATTTGCCATTATCATAATCCTACAGACTCAGATATCGATGAATGGATTAAACGAGGTAAAATTAACCAACAGTATAAACCTATGTTTCTGTCTCATTCGGAAAAAAACAGAGGGTGCCTGCCCTCAATATATAAAATAATAGTTAGAAAATTATTTTGATTTCTAACCACTTAATCCAGCGGCAGCAAGAAGCTGTCCGCCCAAGTAAATTGCTACTGGTCGTGCAGCCCTTTGCTACCACTGACTATGGCATTAGGCTGATAAAGGAAGAAAGGTATATGTCTGTTGGTGTGCTCATTTTCGAAGGTATGAAGGTTGGTTTTCTGCCTGGTGATTTTCAGATCAGCGTAGATGAGTCTGGATCATTCAAATCACGTGCGATCTTATCTACAGCATATAATGTTCTTCCTATATGGCTAAGGGTGGCACGTGACAACTTAAGTCAGGCCAAGACTGCGTCTGATAATATAAGTAAAAAGTGGGATGACTTAGATGAAAATGGGCGCAAGGAGCTTCTGATCTCGGAACTAGAGCCATCGCTGCAGGTATTCGTTTCTTGTGGAATTGTATTGGATGCTCTTTACGATCAACTGCGTCCATATGCAAATATATCAGATACTGATCGAAAAAAATGGCGCGAAAATAAAATAGGAAGAGGAAAACAAATAGCGGAAGTTATTAGAAGGGTCTACAAGCTCGACAACAATGTATTTAAGCACTTTAAGCAGAATATCTCAGAGATAGTTAAATATAGAGATTTAGCGGTTCATCCCTCTCATGATCTAAAAAATGCATGTGATCGACCAGATATCCCCGTCGGTGTCGATTGGAAATTTGCAATGTATCGTTTTGCCAATAGCGAGCGATGCTATGTAGCAACCACCGAAATGATTCGATACCTTTATACAAAAAGATGTGATGAAAAGAGAGTGGTTGAACTAATGGAAATTGTTTTTAAAGCTCTCCGTGAATTAAAGGTTGTTAAATAAAAAAGCCTAACAACGCCATTAACTCCGACAGCAAAAAGCGTCGCTCCTTCGTCGTGCCACTTTTGCTGTCGGTTATGTCATAACATTCGCTCAAGAAAAAAATGAAATGACTCGTACCCCATGATATAATTCCTGCAATATAATATTGTCGGAGGCTTTCAAAGATGATCAGAGAATTCAATGTGATAATAGAAAGGGATGAAGACGGCTATTTTGTTGCCTCTGTCCCCGAGCTGCGAGGATGTCATACACAAGCTAAATCCCATGATGTGCTAATGAAGCGAGTGAAAGAAACTATACAACTCTGTCTTGAGGTTGAGGAACCCGTATCAAATGAATTCATTGGCATTCAACGTGTGGCCGTCTCCTCATGAATAGATTTCCTTCTTCACTCCAACGAGGTAGATAGCTAAACTGGATACCATGACGGTAAAAGAAATACGTGCGCGATTGCAGAAACTTGGGGATAAGCAAAAAGCGCAGTCCCTGCAGGGATTTTTCAAGACGGGTCCTGGAGAGTACGGGGAAGGAGATATTTTTCTTGGCATCCGCGTTCCTGAACTAAGGAAACTATCAAACGAATATAAGATCTTAAAGGCCGAAGAAGTCTTGCCGCTGTTGAGATCTCCTCTTCACGAGGAAAGAGTGTTTGCGCTTCTTATCCTTGTTCGCGCCTTTTCAAAAGGAGATGAGTCTGTCCGAAAGCAAATCTACAGGATGTACCTGGATAACACCCGGCATATAAATAGCTGGGACCTCGTGGATATCTCGG